>NZ_JBEZKW010000015.1:0-143891 GCF_040651795.1 Streptomyces sp. NPDC048361 | reverse complement strand
ATGGGCTCGACCGCTTCGTTCTCGTTCGCATCACTGACGTTGTCGGCGTTCATGGTCAGGGGACGGGACAGCGTCGCGATCTGTGACAGCCGGGGAGGCGGGGCCCTTCTGCACGGCTCGGCGGTCTCTGTGACGTACGCCGGCTCAGTACGCGGAGCCCGACGCGCCCAGCGAACCCGTCGGATGCCAGACCGTCTTGGTCTCCAGGAACGCGGTGAGGCGGTCGGTGCCCGGGTCCGCGGTGAAGTCCACGGCCTTGGCGCGCAGGACGCGCTTGAGGTTGTCCGCGGCCGCGATCTCCAGCTCGCGCGCCAGCTCGGCGCCCGCGCCCGTCAGGTCGATCGCGTTGACGTCCTGGTGCGCGGCGAGCGGCGCCGCGATCTCGGCGGTCCTGCCGGACAGGATGTTGACCACGCCGCCCGGCAGGTCGGAGGTGGCGAGCACCTCGCCCAGCGAGAGCGCCGGCAGGGGAGCCTTCTCGGAGGCGATGACGACCGCGGTGTTGCCGGTCGCGATGACCGGCGCGATCACCGAGATCAGACCGAGGAACGACGAGTCCTGGGGGGCCAGGACCGTGACGACACCGGTCGGCTCGGGCGTGGAGAGGTTGAAGAACGGGCCCGCGACCGGGTTGGCCCCGCCCACGACCTGGGCGATCTTGTCGGTCCAGCCCGCGTACCAGACCCAGCGGTCGATCGCCGCGTCCACGACGGCGCCCGCCTTGGACTTGGAGAGCCCCTCGGCCTCGGCGACCTCGTGCACGAACTGGTGCCTGCGGCCCTCCAGCATCTCGGCGATGCGGTAGAGGATCTGGCCCCGGTTGTACGCGGTCGCGCCCGACCAGCCGCCGAACGCCTTGCGGGCGGCGACGACCGCGTCCCGCGCGTCCTTGCGGGAGGAGAGCGGCGCGTTGGCCAGCCACTTGTCCTTGCTGTCGACCACTTCGTACACCCGGCCGCTCTCGGAACGCGGGAACTTCCCGCCCACGTACAGCTTGTAGGTCTTGAAGACGCTCAGCCGCGTCGGAGTCTCAGACATCGAGGTAGCCCTCCAGGCCGTGCCGGCCGCCCTCGCGGCCGAAGCCCGACTCCTTGTAGCCGCCGAACGGCGAGGTCGGGTCGAACTTGTTGAACGTGTTGGCCCAGACGACACCGGCGCGGAGCTTGTTCGCGACCGCGAGGATGCGCGAACCCTTCTCCGTCCAGATGCCGGCCGAGAGACCGTACTGGCTGTTGTTGGCCTTGCCGACGGCCTCGTCCGGGGTGCGGAAGCTCAGCACCGACAGGACCGGGCCGAAGATCTCGTCGCGGGCGATGGTGTGCGCCTGGGTGACGTTGGTGAAGAGCGTCGGGGCGAACCAGTAGCCGGCCGAGGGCAGTTCGCACGGCGCGGTCCAGCGCTCGGCGCCCTCCGCCTCGCCGGTCTCGGTGAGCGCGGTGATCCGGGCCAGCTGCTCGGCGGAGTTGATCGCGCCGATGTCGGTGTTCTTGTCCAGCGGGTCGCCCAGGCGCAGCGTGGAGAGCCGGCGCTTGAGCGAGTCGAGCAGCTCATCCTGGATCGACTCCTGGACAAGGAGGCGCGAGCCCGCGCAGCAGACCTGGCCCTGGTTGAAGAAGATGCCGGTGACGATGCCCTCGACGGCCTGGTCGATGGGGGCGTCGTCGAAGACGATGTTGGCGCCCTTGCCGCCCAGCTCCAGGGTGACCTTCTTGGAGGTGCCGGCCACCGAGCGGGCGATGGCCTTGCCGACGTTGGTCGAGCCGGTGAAGGCGACCTTGTTGACATCCGGGTGCTCGACCAGGGCCGCGCCCGCGTCGCCGTATCCGGTGAGGATGTTGACGACGCCCTTGGGCAGGCCCGCCTGGCGGCAGATGTCCGCGAAGAACAGTGCGGAGAGCGGGGTGGTCTCGGCGGGCTTCAGGACGACCGTGTTGCCGGTGGCGAGCGCCGGAGCGATCTTCCAGGCCAGCATCAGGAGCGGGAAGTTCCACGGGATGACCTGGCCGGCCACGCCCAGCGGGCGCGGGTTCGCACCGAACCCGGCGTGGTCCAGCTTGTCGGCCCAGCCCGCGTAGTAGAAGAAGTGCGCGGCGACCAGGGGGAGGTCCGCGTCGCGGGTCTCCTTGATCGGCTTTCCGTTGTCCAGGGTCTCCAGGACGGCCAGCTCGCGGCTGCGCTCCTGAATGATCCGGGCGATGCGGAACAGGTACTTGGCGCGCTCCGAGCCGGGCAGCGCCGACCACTTCTCGAATGCCTTGCGCGCGGCCTTCACGGCGCGGTCCACGTCCTCGGCGCCCGCGCGGGCGACCTCGGACAGGACCTCCTCGGTGGACGGCGAGACGGTCTTGAAGACCTTGCCGTCGGCGGCCTCGGTGAACTCGCCGTCGATGAACAGGCCGTAGGACGGCGCGATGTCGACGACCGAGCGGGACTCGGGAGCGGGCGCGTACTCGAACGCGGCCGTCTGCTTTTCCATTGCCATGGTGATCAGTCCACCGTCACGTAGTCAGGGCCGGAGTAGCGGCCGGTCGCCAGCTTCTGACGCTGCATCAGGAGGTCGTTGAGCAGCGAGGAGGCGCCGAAGCGGAACCAGTGGTTGTCCAGCCAGTCCGCGCCCGCGGTCTCGTTGACCAGGACCAGGAACTTGATGGCTTCCTTGGCGTTGCGGATGCCGCCGGCCGGCTTCACGCCGACCTGGGTGCCGGTCTGGGCGCGGAAGTCCCGTACGGCTTCGAGCAGGACGAGGGTGTTGGCGGGGGTGGCGTTGACCGCGACCTTGCCCGTGGAGGTCTTGATGAAGTCGGCGCCGGCCATCATGCCGAGCCAGCTGGCCCGGCGGATGTTGTCGTACGTCGACAGCTCGCCGGTCTCGAAGATGACCTTGAGGCGGGCCGTGTCGCCGCACTCGGCGCGGACGGCCGCGATCTCCTCGTAGACCTTGAGGTAGTGACCGGCGAGGAACGCGCCCCGGTCGATCACCATGTCGATCTCGTCGGCGCCGGCCGCGATCGCGTCCCGTACGTCGGCGAGCTTGACCGCGAGCGCCGCGCGGCCCGCCGGGAAGGCGGTGGCGACGGACGCGACCTTGACGTCGGAGCCCTTCAGCACCTCCTTGGCGGTCGCCACCATGTCCGGATAGACGCAGACGGCGGCGGTGTGCGGGGTGGAGCGGTCGGTCGGATCCGGATTGACGGCCTTGGCGGCGAGCGCCCGGACCTTGCCCGGGGTGTCCGCGCCTTCCAGCGTCGTCAGGTCGATCATCGAAATGGCCAGGTCGATGGCGTACGCCTTGGCCGACGTCTTGATCGAGCGGGTGCCGAGGGACGCGGCACGCGCTTCCAGGCCCACCGGGTCGATGCCGGGGAGCCCGTGGAGGAAGCGACGCAGCGCGCCGTCGGACGCGGTCGCGTCGGCGAGGGCAGCAGAAGGTGCATTGGTGGGCATGGTCACCAGATGAGCATATCTACGCGCGTAGCTGCCTGTACAGCCCCCTAGGCGCAGGTGGGCGGGGGTGAGCTCCGTCACCCTTTCTGTCACACCGCTGTTACGCGGAGCGGATCCTTCTCGTACACGTGATCCATAGATTTCTTCTTGCAGCCCGCCCAGCCTCAACGGCCCCACCTGGCAGAGGAGGCGGCATGCGACCTCCCCCTCTTTCTTCCTCCGGCCACTCGGCCGCCTGCTTCACGGAGTCGTTCATGTCGACCTGCACCCGCATCGCCCTGCGCGCCGCGACCGCCGCCGCCGTCCTCGCCGGCACCTTCCTCGTTCTGCCGGGTGCCGCCTCCGCCGCCTCCGGTCCGTGCCAGGTCACCGAGAAGATCCCCTCGGTCTTCGGCGGCATGTCCGTCTCGCTCACCAGCGACCCGGAGACCGGCCCGATCGCGGTGCTCAGGGACGCGAAGGGCGGCGCCGTCGCCACCGTGGACCGGGCCCACCCCACCGACCTGGCCGACGGCATCAAGATCGAAGAGCCCAAGGACGGCAAGGCCGTCTTCTTCCAGCGCAGCCAGGGCGGTGACACCGCCTGGCAGTCGCACGACTTCCCGGCGCTCCCCGCGTTCTGCCTCGTCTCCGGCACCTACACGCTGGTCGACGGCGAGAAGGTCAAGGTGAGCAAAGACGCCGCGGGCCACTACATCGCCTACGTCGCCACCAGCGGCAAGACGGTGCTGCGAACCTACGGCATGGACGTCGACGGGTTCTACGCCGGCATGCACCTCACCCTCAACTCCGCGACGGGCGTGGTGCGTTCGGAGTACACCGTGGGCCGCTCCGGCTGCACCGTGACCACCGTCGTCACGAGCGTCTACCAAGGCGGCTGGTCGGTGAAGCTCACCAACAGCACCCAGGGCCCGAAGGCGGTCCTGCGGGACAGCCAGTTCAAGACCGTCTCCACCGTCGACCGCACCCACCCGAACGACAAGCGCCTCGGCGTGATCATCGACGGCGCGAACACCCCCACGCCGCGGCTCGGACAGCGCACCCAGGGCGGGGACATGCCCTACCGCTACACCGCCTTCCCCAAGCTCCCGGCCGGCTGCGCGAACACCACGCCCGCCAAGACCCCGGCCCCCCTTCCCGCCGCAGGCACCCCTGCCGCCAGCACCCCCGCCCAGAACGGCGGACAGACCGCCGTCGTGCCCAAGGGCGCGGTCGCGGCCGGTGCCGAGTTCAAGCAGGGCGGTGACGACAAGGGCGTGCTGATCGCGGGCGGGGCCGCGGTCGCCGCTGCCGGCGCCGTCGGATTCGTCGCGGTGCGCCGCCGCTCGGCCGCCCGTATCTGATCGCCCACGGCGGCCCTCCCCGAGGCCGTATCCGACCGCCCACGGCGGGCGTCCCCGAGGGGAGGCCCGCCGCTCTCCCGCCCGGAGCACCCCATGTCCCGTACCAGCGCGGCCCGTTCGGCCGCCGCCGTCCTGATCCTGCTCGCCCTCGGAGCCTCGGCCACCGGCTGCGGCTCCGCCACCGCGAAGCCCGCCACCCCGCCCCCGACCGTCGCCGCGGCATCCAGCGCCCCCGCACCGAAGGCCGCGACCGCCCTGCCCGCATCCAAGCCGGTACGGGTGCGTATTCCGTCGGCCGGGGTCGACGCGAGCCCGATCCTCGACCTGGGGCTCGCCGCCGACGGCACCGTGGAAGTGCCCTCCGTCGCCGACGCCGACCGGATCGGCTGGTACGACAAGGGAGTCACCCCGGGGCAGAAGGGGCCCGCCGTGCTCATCGGTCACTTCGACACCGTCAAGGGCCCCGCGGTCCTGCGGAACGTCTCCAAGGTCAAGACCGGGGACACCGTCTCGGTCACCCGCGCCGACGGGAAGACCGCCGTCTTCAAGATCCGCGCCCTCGAAGAGGTCGACAAGAAGACCTTCCCGACGCAGAAGGTGTACGGCAACACCGACCGTCCCGAGCTGCGGATCATCACCTGCGGCGGCGAACTCACCGGCGGCCACCGACCCGACAACATCATCGTCTACGCGGATCTGGTGGCCTGAGGAGGACCGCCCTCGGGGGCGTGAGGCAGAATCGGGCCATGACGAGCCCCACGCCGCCCGCCGAGCCGGCCTACGCCGACCGGACCTACCGTTCCTCCGCCGGCATCGTGGGCGGCGTGCTGCTGCTCGCGCTCGGCCTGTGGCTCGGCATCGACGCCGTGGTCCAGGGCCACGGCAACGCCCCCTGGCTGGCGCTCGCCGCCCTGCTCTGCGTGGTGCCGCTGATCGTCGCGTTCACCCTGCGCCCGGTGGTGTCCGCCAACGCCGACCGGCTCCTGGTGCGCAACCCGTTCCGTACGATCACCCTGCCCTGGGCGTGTGTCGCGGACGTACGGGCCGGATACTCCAGCGAGGTCTTCGACCAGTCGGGCGGCAAGTACCAGCTGTGGGCGCTTCCGGTGTCGCTGCGCCAGCGCAAGCGGGCCGCCCGGCGCCAGTCGAGGGACGCCTCGCTCGCCGCGGGGCTGGGTGCCTCGGCGACCGCCGACGTCACCGACGCCAAGGCGCGCATGGCCTCGACCGACCAGAACATCCTCGATCTGCGCGACCTCGCCGAGCAGGGCGTGTATCGCGAGGGCGCGCAGGGCACGGTGGGCATCCGCTGGGCGTACGAGGTCATCGCACCCGCGGTAGTCGGTGCGGTCCTGTTCGTGGTCCTGCTCGCCATCGGCTGACCTCCCGCACGGGGCGCGTGGGCTCACCGGCTCGGGCTCACCCGGCTCACCTGCTCACCCGGCTCACCTGCTCACACTGGCTCACCGGCACACCGCCTCGCGGGCTCACCGGCTCACGGTGGACCCGGCCACACCAGCAGCATGTACGCGCCGAGCCACGCCGACGACAGGGTGGCCGCGCCGAGTACCAGGACGGTCGTCGTGCGCCGGGCCCGCGCCAGGGCGAGCGCGACCGGAAGCAGCAGCGGGAAGCCGGGGACCAGGAAGCGGGCGCGCGGGAAGTAGACGCCGCCGCTGCCGAGCACCACCACGAGCAGCGCGCCCGTGAAGACCAGCAGCACCAGGGGCTGTCGGTCGGCGAGCGAGAGCACGTACAGGGCGCAGGACCCGAGCAGGATCACGGTCACCAGGACCAGGAACAGGGGCGGCCGGTTCGCGTACACGAGGAGGTCGCGCATGTCGCGCAGGGTGCCGACGCCGCCGTCCCACTGGTTGTCCCACACCTTCTGCACTGCGAAGTAGCCGTCCCAGCGCCCGACGCGCACCCCCACCCAGGCCACGTAGGCGCACCAGCCGGCCGGGGCGAGCACCGCGCCGAGCACGGCACCCCGCGCCGTGCGCCCCGCCGCGTGCCGGTCGCGTACGAGGGCGACGAGGGCGGCCAGCGAGACCGCGACCGCCACCGCGATACCGGTCGGCCGGGTGAGGCCCGCGAGCGCCGCGAGCGCGCCCGCCACGACCCAGCGCCGGGTCAGGACGGCATACAGCGACCAGGCCGTCAGCGCGCTGAACAGGGACTCGGTGTACCCCATCCACTGCACCACGCCGACCGGCAGCGCGGCCCACGCCACCGCCAGCAGGGTGCCCGTGCGCCGGCCGTGCAGGTGGGCGCCGACCGCGAAGACGCCCCAGGCGGCGACCAGCGAGAACCCGACGGCGAGCAGCAGCCCGACACTGGCCCGCGAGCCCGGGGTGACCGCGGCGACCGCCTTCACCAGGACCGGGTACAGCGGGAAGAACGCGAGGTCGCTCGGCTCCTTGGGATCGGCGGGGAGTACATAGCCGTGATTCGCGATGCCGAGGTACCAGTTGGAGTCCCAGGACTTGGCGAGCACCGGCCACAGGCCGTGGTGGCGCAGGTGTGCCCACTGCGCGAGGACGAGTATCCCGAAGAGGCGTACCGCGAGATGGCCGAGGAGCGCGGGGCCCGCGTACCGAAGGGCGGCGCGGGCGCGCTCGGCGGCGGGGGACCGGACGGCGGCGCCGCGCGGGACCGGACGGCGGCGGGCGGCGGGGACGGGTCCGCGACGGCCCGTGGTCGTCGCGGGGGGCGGGCCGGTCGGGGGCACGGGGGGCAGCTCCTTGGCTCGGGCGCGGCGAAAGGTACGGGTCACCCTTTCTCGCGCGTCCCGGCCGGATGCGGCACCGTTGCGTCAACTGCCGTACGAAATCACCCGAAAGCAGGACCGGGGCGGTGGTCGATTGACCTCCGCCCCGGTTGACCTCCGCCCGGGTTGACCTCCGCCCGGGTTGGCCTCCGCCCGGGTTGGCCTTCGCCCGGGTTGGCCTTCGCCCGGGTTGGCCCCCGCCTCGGGTGGCCTTAGCCCGGGTCCCGCGCGCGCGTCCGTCAGATGCCGGCGGCCGCCGCCAGGTCCTTCTTGATGCCGGCGAGCAGCTCGGCGCCCTTGGCGCGGGCCGCGTCCAGCTCGTCGGCGGAGCCGACCGGCACGACGACCTCCAGGTAGCACTTGAGCTTCGGCTCGGTGCCGCTCGGGCGCACGATCACGCGGGCGCCTTCCAGGTAGTAGCGCAGACCGTCGGTGGGCGGCAGGTGCTCGGTGCCCTCGTTGAGGTCCTCGGCCTTCGTCACCGCGAGGCCGGCCAGCGCGGTCGGCGGCTGCTCGCGCAGGCGCGCCATCGCGTTGGAGATGACCGTGAGGTCCTCCACGCGGACCGACAGCTGGTCGGTGGCGTGCAGGCCGTGCGCCAGGGCCAGTTCGTCGAGGAGGTCGAGGACCGTGCGGCCCTGCTCCTTCAGGACGGAGGCGAGCTCGGCGAAGACCAGGGCGGCCGTGATGCCGTCCTTGTCGCGCACGCCCTCGGGGTCGACGCAGTAGCCGAGCGCCTCCTCGTAGCCGTAGCGCAGGTCCTCGACGCGGGCGATCCACTTGAACCCGGTGAGTGTCTCCTCGTAGCCGAGCCCGGCGGCCTCGGCGATGCGGCCGAGCAGCGAGGACGACACGATCGACTCGGCGAAGACGCCGGTCACGCCCTTGGCGACCAGGTGGGCGGCGAGCAGCGCGCCGACCTCGTCGCCGCGCAGCATCCGCCACTCGCCGTCACGGCCCTTGACGGCGGCCGCACAGCGGTCGGCGTCGGGGTCGTTGGCGATCACGAGATCCACCCCGCCGTCCCGGCTCTCCGCGCGGCGGGCCGTGGCGAACGCCAGGTCCATCGCGCCCGGCTCCTCCGGGTTGGGGAAGGCCACCGTCGGGAACGCCGGGTCGGGCTCGGCCTGTTCGGCCACGAGCACCGGCTCGGGGAACCCGGCCCGCGCGAACGCGGCGAGCAGCACGTCCTTGCCGACGCCGTGCATCGCCGTGTAGACGACGTTCGCGGTGCGCGGCGACCCGGGGGTCAACACCGCGTCCGTACGCGCCAGATAGGCGTCCAGGACCTCGTCCCCGAGCACCTCCCAGCCGCTCTCGGGGCGCGGTACGTCGTGCAGCGAGGCGACGGCGGCGATCTCAGCGGCGATCTCCGCGTCGGCCGGGGGCACGATCTGCGAGCCGTCGCCGAGGTACACCTTGTAGCCGTTGTCCCGCGGCGGGTTGTGGCTCGCCGTCACCTCGACGCCGGCGACGGCGCCCAAGTGCCTTATGGCGTAGGCGAGTACGGGCGTGGGCAGCGGCCGGGGCAGCAGCACCGCGCGCAACCCGGCGCCGACCATGACGGCCGCGGTGTCCCGCGCGAAGTCCGCCGACTTGTAGCGGGCGTCGTAACCGATGACGACGAGCCCGTCACCCTGCCCCTTGGCCTTCAGGTACGCGGCGAGTCCTGCGGCGGCGCGGATCACGACGGAGCGGTTCATCCGCATCGGGCCCGCGCCCAGCTCGCCGCGGAGCCCGGCGGTGCCGAACTGGAGCGTGCCGCTGAACCGCGCGGCCAGTTCCGCGGCGTGCTCGGCGTCGGCCGAACTCTCGATGAGCTTGGCCAGCTCGTCGCGCGTCTCGCCGTCGGGGTCCTCGGCCAGCCAGGCCTTGGCCCGCGCGATCAGATCCTGCGTCACGTTGTCAGCCTTTCGGGAAGGGCGTTCAAGGGGCGTTCAAAGGGCCTCGGGGGCTCTTCGAAGGGTCGGATACGGTCGAGTACCCGCGTGAGCAGCTCGCCCATGCGTGCCGCTCGGATACGGTCGCGTACCCGCGTGAGCAGCTCGCCCATGCGTGCCGCTCGGATACGGTCGCGTACCCGCGTGAGCAGCTCGCCCATGCGTGCCGCTCAGATACGGTCGAGTACCCGCGTGAGCAGCTCGCCCATGCGTGCCGCCGAGTCGCGGCCGGCCTGGAGCACCTCTTCGTGGTTGAGCGGCTCACCGGTCAGGCCGGCGGCGAGGTTGGTGACGAGCGAGATCCCGAGGACCTCCGCGCCGGCCTCGCGGGCGGCGATGGCTTCGAGCACGGTGGACATGCCGACGAGGTCGCCGCCGAGCACGCGGACCATGTTGATCTCGGCCGGGGTCTCGTAGTGCGGGCCGGGGAACTGGACGTAGACGCCCTCTTCCAGCGTCTCGTCGACCTCCTTGCACAGCGCGCGCAGGCGCGGCGAGTACAGGTCGGTGAGGTCCACGAAGTTGGCGCCGATGATCGGCGAGGTGGCCGTCAGGTTGATGTGGTCGCTGATGAGGACCGGCTGGCCGGGGCGCATGCCGTCGCGCAGACCGCCGCAGCCGTTGGTCAGCACGATGGTCTTGCAGCCGGCGGCGACGGCGGTGCGCACACCGTGCGAGACGGAGGCGACGCCGCGGCCCTCGTAGAAGTGCGTACGGCCGAGGAAGACCAGGACGCGCTTGGCGCCGATCTTGTACGAGCGGATCTTGCCGCCGTGGCCCTCGACGGCCGGCGCCGGGAAGCCGGGCAGCTCGGTCACGGGGAACTCGGCCTCGGGGGTGCCGAGGGCGTCGACGGCGGGGGCCCAGCCGGAGCCCATCACCAGGGCGACGTCGTGGGTCTCGGCGCCGGTGAGCTCACGCAGGCGCGCGGCGGCGGCGTCGGCGGCGGCGTGGGGGTCGTCCTGGAGCAGGTCCGGGATGGCAGATGCGTTCACTGGGTCTCTCGCCTCGCGAAGGAACGTCGTCCCGCCCGGTGTCTGTCCGGCCGGGTCCGGGGGGTTTTCCCCCGGTAAAGAAGAAGTACGCGCACGAGCGTAGCCGCTGAAGTCCTACGCGCGTAGATGTGCAGGATAACGGAACTGTCCGATCCGTTTGTGGCTTCACACGAAAGCCCGGCCACATGGCTGCGGCCGGGCGTCGGTGACCTGCGGCAAGGCTCAGCAGGGCCGCTTGCGCAGCTCCATCACATAGTCGTGCGGCGCGCCCGCGGACTCGGCCGCGTCGGCCAGCTCGCCGAGGTAGCGGGCCGAGGGCAGACCGCCCTCGTACCCGTTCAGGACGTACAGCCAGGCCGCGTCCTCGCCGTCCAGGGTGTGCACCCGCACCCGCATCCGGCGGTAGATGTCGAGCCCGACACCCTCCCACCGGTCCATCGACTCCTCGTCGGGCGGCGCGATGTCGTACAGGGCGACGAAGACCTGCGAGCGGGGTGCCTCGACGATCGTCGCGAGGGCGCCCTCCCAGCCCATCTGCTCCCCGCCGAACGTCAGGCGCCAGCCGTTGAGCCAGCCGGTGCCGCGCAGCGGGGAGTGCGGGGCGCGGCGGGTCATCAGCCGCGGATCCAGGTTGCCGGCGTACGCGGCGTAGAGCGACATGGTGTCGAGGGTACGACAGTGGCCCGCGGGGGCACTTCGCGCCGCCCGTCCGCACCGGGGCGGCGCCGTGATCCGTCACGACGGCCGAATGGCGCCCCCGGGGCGAAGACACTTGAAGCGTGCGGGACAATGAGGTACGTACTGCGTTCCCCCGGGGCCCCGCCCCGGAACCCCCGGCCGGGCGGGCAGGCATGGCCGGGATCGACACTACGAGGCGGACTTTTTCGTGACGCGGATCGTGATCATCGGTGGCGGACCGGGCGGATACGAGGCGGCCCTGGTGGGCGCCCAGCTCGGTGCGGAGGTGACCGTCGTGGACTGCGACGGTCTGGGCGGGGCGTCGGTGCTCACCGACTGCGTGCCGTCGAAGACCCTGATCGCGACGGCCGAGGTGATGACGACCTTCGACTCTTCGTACGAGGAGTTGGGCATCCTCGTCGCCGACGACACCCCGCCCGACGAGCAGTCCGCCCGGGTCGTCGGTGTGGACCTCGGCAAGGTCAACCGGCGCGTCAAGCGTCTCGCGCTCGCCCAGTCCCACGACATCACCGCCTCCGTGACGCGAGCGGGCGCCCGCGTCATGCGCGGCCGCGCCCGGCTCGCCGGGCCCCAGGGCATCGACGGCACGCGCGACGTGATCGTGACGGCCGCCGACGGCACCGAGACGATCCTCACCTGCGAGGCCGTCCTGATCGCGACCGGCGGCAGCCCGCGCGAGCTGCCCGACGCGCAGCCCGACGGCGAGCGGATCCTCAACTGGACGCAGGTGTACGACCTGGACGAGCTGCCCGAGGAGCTCATCGTGGTCGGCTCCGGCGTCACCGGCGCCGAGTTCGCCGGTGCCTACCAGGCGCTCGGCTCCAAGGTCACCCTCGTCTCCTCCCGCGACCGCGTGCTGCCCGGCGAGGACCCGGACGCGGCCGCCGTCCTGGAGGACGTCTTCCGCCGCCGCGGCATGAACGTGATGGCCCGCTCGCGCGCCGAGTCCGCCAAGCGCGTCGGCGACCGCGTCGAGGTCACCCTCTCCGACGGCCGCGTCATCAGCGGCACCCACTGCCTGATGGCGGTCGGCGCGATCCCCAACACCATGAACATGGCCCTGGAGGAGTCGGGCGTACGCCTGAAGGAGTCCGGCCACATCTGGACCGACAAGGTCTCGCGCACCTCCGCCCCCGGCGTCTACGCGGCCGGCGACGTGACCGGCATCTTCGCGCTCGCCTCGGTCGCCGCCATGCAGGGCCGCATCGCGATGTACCACTTCCTGGGCGACGCGGTGGCCCCGCTCAACCTGAAGACCGTCTCCTCCAACGTCTTCACCGACCCGGAGATCGCCACCGTCGGCTACTCGCAGGCCGACGTGGACGCGGGCAAGATCGACGCCAGGGTCGTCAAGCTGCCGCTGCTGCGCAACCCGCGCGCCAAGATGCAGGGCATCCGGGACGGCTTCGTGAAGATCTTCTGCCGCCCCGGCACCGGCATCATCGTCGGCGGCTGTGTCGTCGCGCCGCGCGCCAGCGAACTGATCCACCCCATCTCGATCGCCGTCGACAACAACCTCACGGTGGAACAGATCGCGAACGCGTTCACCGTGTACCCGTCGCTGTCGGGCTCGATCGCCGAGGTGGCCCGCCAGCTGCACACCCGCAAGAAGGCCGGAGAGGCGTAACTCCCCTGGTGGGCCAGGGGGTTGGCGAGCGCGGTACGGGACCACGGAAGCATCCGGGGCTCCTATACCACTCGGTGACCCCCTTTGGGTGCATCTTCCGTTATTCGGCGGAAACTGCTGAGAAGATTCGGCCGCTCAGGTTACTGTCAGTTCCGTGTTCGCTGCAGAACGTCGCCAATTGATCCTCGAAATGGTGCGCGCCAACGGGGCGGTATCGCTCCGTGAGCTCGCCCGTGTCGTCCAGACCTCCGAAGTGACCGTACGGCGGGACGTGCGGGCGCTGGAGGCCGAAGGACTCCTCGACCGCCGGCACGGCGGTGCGGTACTGCCGGGCGGGTTCACCCGCGAGTCCGGCTTCCCGCAGAAATCCCATCTAGCCACCGCGGAGAAGACGGCCATCGCCGACCTCGCCGCCGGTCTCGTCGAAGAGGGCGAGGCCATTGTGGTCGGCGCGGGGACGACCACGCAGGAGCTGGCCCGCCGGCTCGCGCGGATCCCCGGCCTGACCGTCGTCACCAACTCCCTTTTGGTGGCCCAGGCGTTGGCCCACGCCAACCGGGTCGAGGTCGTCATGACCGGAGGCACCCTGCGCGGCTCCAACTACGCCCTCGTGGGCAGCGGAGCCGAGCAGTCCCTCCAGGGCCTCAGAGTGTCGCGCGCCTTCCTGTCCGGAAGCGGCCTGACCGCCGAGCGCGGCCTGTCCACCTCCAACATGCTCTCCGCGAGCGTGGACCGGGCCCTGGTCCAGGCGGCGGCGGAGGTCGTGGTCCTGGCCGACCACACCAAGCTCGGCGCCGACACCATGTTCCAGACGGTGCCGACGGACGTGATCACCCGGCTCGTCACCGACGAACCCCCGGGCCACGACGACCGGGCCGCCACTGAGCTCCAGGCCCTCGCCGACCAAGGGGTCCAGATCGCCGTGGCGGGCTCTTCGGGCGCGCCCTCCGGTGAGACGGCGCCCGGCCGTCCACCGCGCCGCGACATGCCGCTGCCGGGCCAGCGCCGCACCCACGCACCGGGTACGGGACCGCAGTTGCGCAGCGCGCCGGGGATGGGCGAACCGCAGGGCTCCGCGGAACGGGCGAGGGTGGCGGACCTGCGTCGACGCTAGACGCAGGCGAGCCCCGACCCTCCCGGCCCCGGCTCTTCCGGACCTTGGCCCCAACGGCCCTCGGCGCTAGCCCTTGAGGCCCCGGTAGGTGAGGGCGAGCAGCCGGTCGGCCAACTCCGGGTCGTCCGGGGTCTGTTCGGCGGCCAGCGCGATGGCGTTGGTCAGCTGCATGAGGTCGGCGATGGTGACGTCGGCGCGTACGGAACCGGCCTGACGGGCCCGTACGAGCAGGGCGTCGCCCGCCTCCCGCATCGGCTCGCTGCACCGCGCCAGGGCCGAACTCGCGTCGCCCGACGCGGACATGAGGGCCCGGGCGAGTCCGCGGTACACCCCGGCGTGCGTGATGATGGCGCGCAGCCATTCGATGAGCGCGGTGCAGGGCTGCTCGGCGTCGAGCAACTCCCGTGCCCGGGTGAGCAGTACGTCGACCTCGCCCTGGAAGACCGCGCTCAGCAGGGCGTGCCGGGTGGGGAAGTGGCGGTACAGGGTGCCGATGCCCACGCCGGCCCGGCGGGCCACGTCGTCGAGGGAGGTGTCCGCGCCGCGCTCCGCGAACGCCGTGCGGGCGACGGCGAGCAGGCGGTCGTGGTTGCGCCGTGCGTCGGCCCGCAGAGGCCGGGTGGTCGCGCTGCGGTTGCCTGCCATGCCTCCAGCATGCCACCCGCGAGTGCGCAGCGGCCGGGCCACCCTGAGCCCGTCATGACGTTGTCACCGCCCACCAGTTCTCTGGCGCCGCCTGACCGATCGGTGGTCGGTTATGCCTGCCTGCCTGCCTGCCTGCCTGCCTGCCTGCCTGCCGATGCCGAGGCCGGTACCGCTGCCAATGCCGATACCGATGCCGATACCGATGCCGATACATGCCGATACCAATAGCAATGCAGATACCGATGGCGAATTGCGATTGCGGTACGGCTACGACGGGGCATTAGCCAGTAAAGGGCGCGCCGCCGAGATTTTCCCGCTGCCGTGTCTGCTGTGTCTGCTGGTCCCTCGGCCCCGCGAAGCCATAACAATCGGGGTGATGGGCGAGCGATTCGAAGTAGTCGTCGACATCACACGCGCAATCCGGCGGGTCGGTTATGTAGTGATCGTTTAGATACATTTGCCCCCCTGTGGAATGATGCGGCGCGTAGGGAGTGACATCCTATGGCCGAGGGGCGCGTCGATGGGGTCCGCGGACCCCCGAGTGGCCCGTATCACCAGGGAACTGGGGCGACGGTAACAGGGCGTTATCGAGCGGTCCCGGTATGTGTAGATGCTGTGCAACGGGGACATACCGCTCGATTTCGGACCCTTCCGCACCTCCGGCCGCCATGGCGCGTGCGTCATGCGGATATCTTTCAAGAGCAAGAGTTATCCAGAGCGAGGGTTGAGGTTGCTGTGCCGGACATCTCCGTAGTGGTGATCGTCTACAATGACGCCGAACGGCTGCCCAGCGCAGTCCAGTCTGTGCTCGACCAGACGCTGCGGAATGTCGAAGTAGTGATAGTCGACGACTGCAGCACCGACGCGTCGTTCCAGGTCGCGCAGGAACTGGCCGCCACGCACAGTGACCGTGTCCGGGCGTTCCAGCTCCCGGAGAACAGCGGCGCCGGCGGTGAACCCCGCAACCTGGGCATCCAGCAGGCTTCGGGGCGCTATGTGATGTTCCTCGACAGCGATGACGTTCTTGAGCGCAACGCCTGCCGCAACCTGTTCGAGGCCGCAGAGGAGTCCGGCTCCGACATCGTCTCCGGCCTCTGTGTGCGCCTGCACAAGGACTCGCGCAATCAGAAGCGCGACGAGTGGTACTCCTGGCTCTACTCGACCACGCGCACCCTCACCTCCGTCGCGGACCTGCCGGACCTCTTCGTCTGGGACACGCTGTCCACCAACAAGTGCTATCGGCGTGAATTCCTCCTCGACAATGACCTGCGCTTCCCCAAGGGGATGTACTACGAGGACCTGATGTTCATAGCCGAGGCCTACTTGGCTGCGGAGAGCATCACTCTCATTCCCAACCAGGTCTATTTCTGGCACGTGCACGAACAGGCCGCCAATAAGTCCGTGACCAACAGCCGGCACGAGATGACCAACTTCGTGCACCGTCTGGAGATTCACCGCCGCATCGACGCGCTGCTGGCCGAACACGGCGCGGACGGCCTGAAGTTCGCCAAGGACGTCAAGTTCCTCAAGCACGACTTGGTGCTGCACCTGCGCGATCTGCCGTTCCGTGACGACGCGTACCGGCGCGAATTCGCCGAACTGGCCAACGACTACCTCGCGACCCTCGACCCGGCGGCCTACTCGCAGGTCCTGCCCATCCAGGCGATCTGCGCCTATCTGCTGCAGCAGGGCGACTGGGAGCGGTTGATCCCGGCCGTCGACACCCTGACGCATCGCGCCAAGATCTCCTCCCCGCTCGCCGAGCGTGACGGCAGGATCTACTGGTGTGCCGAGCACCTCGACGACGAGTTCGGCCGCGCGGTGCTGGACGTGACGGATCTCGGCTATCACGACAAGCCGCTGAACCAGATGTACCTGCGCAACCAGCTCACCGACTTCTCCACCGCCGGTCAGACCGTGCGGATGGCCGGCGAAATCGTCAACCCGCTGGGCATCGTCCCGGCCGACGCCCAGGTGACGGGGAATCTCCTGTTCACGGCTCGGCGCCGCAGCCTCCAGTCGTTCAGCTTCCCCGTGCGGTCGCTGCGGCACGACGGCCAGAGCATCCACTGGGAGGCCGAGGCCGCCCTCACGGCCGACCTGCGCCCGCTCGGCATCGTGGACACCGTCTGGGACGTACGCCTGACCCTGGAGGTGGGCGGGAAGAGCACGACCACCCGGCTCACCGTCGGCGACACGGACCTGTCGCGGGGCGCCCTGCCGGTGCGGCCGAGGCTGACCCGCATGGTCGCCGACCACCTGGAACCGCATGTCTCCGCCAAGGGACACCTCTCCTTCCGGCTGGTCACCGAGAGCCAGACCGGCGAGCGGGTGCAGGAATTCATCGACCGCGGCCTGCGCGGCAAGCCGGGCGCTCTCGCCAAGTCGGGCTACCGCAAGGCGAAGTCGCTGCGCAAGACGCTCACCTCGGGCGACACCAAGCTCCGCGTCTACAACGAGGCCTTCAGCCGCCTCCCGGTCAAGAAGCGCACGGTCGTCTTCGAGTCCCACATGGGACGGCAGTACAGCGACAGCCCGCGCGCCGTCTACGAGGAGATGCGCAGGCGCGGCCTGGACTTCGAGGCGATCTGGTCCTACACCGGCAGCCCGAAGGACTTCCCCAAGGACGCCACCCTGGTGCGGCGCTGGTCGCTGCCCTACCTCAAGGCGCTGGCCCAGGCCGAGTTCTGGGTGGACAACCAGGGCTTCCCGCTGAAGCTCGCCAAGCGTCCCGAGACGACGTACATCCAGACCTGGCACGGTTCGGCCCTCAAGCGCATGGGCTTCGACCTCGCCGAGCTCAAGACGATGACCAGGGCCCAGCAGCAGGAGCAGCAGGCGGCACTGGACCGGTTCGACCGCTTCGTCGTCCGCTCCGAGCACGATGTGCGCACGCTGGCCAAGGCGTTCCGGCTGCCGGAGAAGATGCTGCTGCGGGTGGGTTATCCGCGCAATGACTCGCTGGTGCGGCTGCGCCGGCGTGAGCTTGCCGAAGGCTCCGTCGAGCGCGGCCCGCTCGCCGCCCAGCTCGGTATTCCCGCCGACAAGAAGGTGCTGCTCTACGCGCCGACGTTCCGGCGCAGCACCGGCAGCCGGCGCCAGTTCGAGCTGCCCTTCGACGTGGCCCGGTTCGCGGAGGAGTTCGGCGACCGTTACGTCCTGCTGGTGCGCGCGCACTACCTCAACCACGTGGTGCTGCCGCCGACGGTGCGCGGCAGCGTCATCGACGTGTCGGACCTCCACGACGTGGGCCCCATCATGGAACTCGCGGACGCCCTGATCACGGACTACTCCTCCGTGATGTTCGACTACGCGCTCCTCGACCGCCCGATGCTCTTCTTCGCGTACGACTACGACGAGTACGCGCACGAAAGCCGCGGCACCTACTTCGACCTCAAGGAGGAGGCTCCGGGACCGGTGGTCACCACCGAGGAGGAGTTCTACGGTGCTGTGAAATCCCTCGATGCCCAGGCGCTCGAACACGCCCCGGCGCGGCGGCGGTTCGTCGACCGGTTCGGCGAGTACGACACGGGCGACGCCGCCCAGAGCATCGTCGATCAGTTCTTCGTCAAGTGGAGCCGTTGATGTCCCAGCAGACCGCAACCCAGTCCGCGACCTCCGGCGCGCTGCCCCAGGACCCGGCCGCGGCCGTGACCCGGGACATCATCTTCGTCTCGAACAGCATGAACGAGATGGGCGGCATCACCAGTTGGTCCCACCAGTTGGCCCGCCTCCTCAGTGAACGCGGCCACCGGGTGCAGATCGTCGGCATCGTCCCGGCCCCCGAGGGCCGGGCGCAGGAGTTCGGCGACGACCTGCCGTACCGGACGGCCACTCTGTACGACGTGCACCCGCCCAGCGTGAAGGCCGCGCGGGGCCTCAAGGACCGGCTCGACATCCCGGAGCAGCGCCGCCGGTCCGCGCGGGACGCCGGCATGCGCCAGCAGGCCGCCAAGCTGACCGCGATGTTCCGGGCGGCCCCGCCCGGGACGGTCGTCGTCGTCACGCAGGTCTGGGCGATGGAGTGGGTGGCCCTGGCCGACACCTCCAACGTGACCGTGGTCGGCATGAGCCACGAGTCCTTCGAGACCTGCCGCAAGTCCTCCCGGTTCCAGCGGGTGCTGCGCTACTACGCCGATGTCGACCGCATGCTCGCGCTGACCCGCGAGGACGCGGACCTCTGGATCTGCCAGCGCATGGACAACGCGGGCTACATGCCGAACCCGCTGCCGTTCTTCCCCGAGACGCCTTCGCGCCGCGAGACCAAGACCGTGGTCAGCATCGGCCGGCTGCACGAGGAGAAGGGCGTCGATCTGCTCCTGGAGGCATGGTCGCTGGTCGCCCCCGAGCACCGCGACTGGACCCTGCGCATCTTCGGCGCGGGACCTGAAGAGGCCGCGCTGCGCCAACAGGCCGCGGACCTCGGTATCGAGTCCTCCGTCGAGTGGATGGGGCGCACCAACGACGTCCCCGGCGCTCTGCGGGACAGCTCGCTCTTCGTGCTCAGCTCTCGTGGCGAAGGCTTTCCGCTGGCGCTGATGGAGGCCATGGCGACGGCCGTGCCCTGCGTCGCGCTCGATGTCGCCCCGGGCGTCCACGAGATCATCACCGACGGCGAGGACGGCCTCCTCGCGCCTCCCGGCAACACTCCTGAACTCGCCCGTCAGCTCGGGAAGTTGATGGCCGACAAGGATCTGCGCGACCGGATGGGCGACGCCGCCCGCGTGAACATCCAGCGCTACTCCACCGACAAGATCGTCGCTCGCTGGGAAAGGCTGTTCTCCCTCCTGGAGGGGTGACACCGGGCCCTTGGGGGGTGGGATGGGCGGGTCCGTCTGCGGGCCGGCCCACCCCCCCCCTTTTTTTGCGCCTCAAAAGCCGGAGGCGGCGCCATGCGCGCCCGTCGGCCCGTGGGCCCGTCGGCCCGTGGGCGGGACGGTGCGCGGATACGTGAGGTGGGCTCGCGCGCCGTGAGCCGAACGTGCGCGTAACCGTGAGCT
This sequence comes from Streptomyces sp. NPDC048361, assembly GCF_040651795.1. Classification (NCBI taxonomy): domain Bacteria; kingdom Bacillati; phylum Actinomycetota; class Actinomycetes; order Kitasatosporales; family Streptomycetaceae; genus Streptomyces; species Streptomyces sp. NPDC048361. The sequence continues at coordinate 124,314 of NZ_JBEZKW010000015.1, read as the reverse complement.
GGGCTCGCGCGCCCCGTAAGCCGAACGGCAGGACGTGCGCGGATCCGCGAGGTGGGCCCGCGCCCCTTATGCCGAACGGCAGGAGCCCCGGCCGCATCGGCGACCGGGGCTCCGCTGCGCGTCAGCGCATCAGTCCTTGATCTCGCAGATCACCGCGCCGGAGGACACGGACGCACCGACCTCCGCCGAGAGGCTCTTGACCGTCCCCGCGCGGTGCGCGTTGAGCGGCTGCTCCATCTTCATGGCCTCCAGGACGACGATGAGGTCGCCCTCCTTGACCCCCTGCCCCTCCTCGACCGCCACCTTCACGATCGTGCCCTGCATGGGCGAGGCGAGCGTGTCGCCGGAAGCGGCGGAGCCCGCCTTCTTCGCCGCGCGGCGCTTCGGCTTCGCGCCCCCCGCCGCGGCCGTACGTGCCAGCGTCATGCCCAGCGACGACGGCAGGGAGACCTCAAGACGCTTGCCGCCGACCTCGACGACCACCGTCTCGCGCCCCGGCTCCTCGTCCGTGTCCGCGTCGGCCGTCGCCGTGAACGCCGGGATCTCGTTGACGAACTCCGTCTCGATCCACCGGGTGTGGATGGTGAACGGGTCGGCGGTGAACGCCGGGTCGACGACGACCGCGCGGTGGAAGGGGATCGCGGTCGCCATGCCCTCCACGGTGAACTCAGCCAGCGCACGCGCCGCCCGCTGGAGCGCCTGCTCACGGGTCGCGCCCGTCACGATGAGCTTGGCGAGCAGCGAGTCCCACGCGGGGCCGATGACCGAGCCGGACTCGACGCCCGCGTCGAGGCGTACGCCAGGACCGGACGGCGGCGCGAAGAGCGTCACCGTGCCCGGCGCCGGCAGGAAGCCGCGGCCCGGGTCCTCGCCGTTGATGCGGAACTCGAAGGAATGGCCGCGCATGACCGGGTCGCCGTACCCCAGCTCCTCGCCGTCGGCGATGCGGAACATCTCGCGGACCAGGTCGATGCCGGTGACCTCTTCGGTGACCGGGTGTTCGACCTGGAGGCGGGTGTTGACCTCCAGGAAGGAGATGGTGCCGTCGGCGCCGACGAGGAACTCGACGGTGCCCGCGCCGACATAGCCGGCCTCCTTCAGGATCGCCTTGGACGCGGCGTACAGCTGCGCGTTCTGGGCCTCCGAGAGGAACGGCGCCGGGGCCTCCTCGACCAGCTTCTGGTGGCGGCGCTGCAGCGAGCAGTCACGCGTGGAGACGACGACCACGTTGCCGTGGGAGTCGGCCAGGCACTGGGTCTCGACGTGACGCGGCTTGTCGAGGTAGCGCTCGACGAAGCACTCGCCACGGCCGAACGCCGCGACGGCCTCGCGTACCGCCGAGTCGTAGAGCTCCGGCACCTCTTCGAGGGTGCGGGCGACCTTCAGACCGCGGCCGCCACCGCCGAAGGCGGCCTTGATCGCGATGGGCAGGCCGTGTTCGCGGGCGAACGCGACGACCTCGTCGGAGCCCGAGACCGGGTCCGGCGTACCCGCGACGAGCGGGGCACCCGCGCGCTGGGCGATGTGACGGGCCGCCACCTTGTCGCCGAGGTCGCGAATGGCCTGCGGCGGCGGGCCGATCCAGGTCAGACCCGCGTCGAGCACCGCCTGGGCGAACTCGGCGTTCTCGGAAAGGAATCCGTAACCCGGGTGGACCGCGTCGGCCCCCGAGTCGGCCGCGGCCGCGAGCACCTTGGCGATGTCCAGATAGCTGGTCGCCGGGGTGTCACCGCCCAGGGCGAATGCCTCGTCCGCTGCCCGGACATGCAGTGCATCCCGGTCCGGATCGGCGTAGACGGCTACGCTCGCGATTCCGGCATCCCGGCAGGCCCGGGCAACGCGGACAGCGATTTCGCCTCGGTTGGCGATGAGCACCTTGCGCACGATGGCTCCCTCCTTGAAACAAGCTGAGTTTAGGGAAGCCGCACACTGGCTTACGACCCGTCCCCAATGGTGAGCTTGCCCACACGGAGTGTGATTCGAGGCGCGCTCAAGTCGCGAAATCCCTTGTCGCACCACGGTACGCCGGGCTCCCGTACCGCACAGTAGCGGTGGGGTGTGGTCAAGGTCTCTGTCCCGGGCCCCAGCAGGTCCCTGCGTTTCTTTGTGGGGTCCCTACGAAGGGCCCGAAGATTCTTTGCGTCCGGGACGCCGTGCCGCGGGGCGCTCGGCCGCGTGGCGGCCACCCGTTACCGCCCAGACCCTTGTACGAACCATTACTCGTTAGTAGCGTGCGCGCCACAGCCGTACTAGGGGTAACAGGGGGTCGTGCCGTGCTGCGACGACTGATCGCCATCGTGGCCGCGCTCGTTCTCTTCACCGAGGCCTGCGGCATCGTCTTCGTCAACTGGGTGCTGGGCAGGTTCGCGGCCAGTCAGCACATGTCCCTCGCGGGCATCGACCCGAAGGCGATCTCCAACGGCGCGTGGGTCGCGGGCGGGCTCCTCGGGCTCTTTCTCGTGGTGTGCGGGGTCTTGCTGCTGATCATCGGCGTACGCGACCGCGCGCCCGGCCGGGTCGCACGCATCGCGCTCATCGCCTGCGCGGTGGTGCACGCGGTGCTCGCCGCGTTTTTGAAGGGCCTGGTCGGCTGGTCCGCGTTCGCTTCCCTGATGGTCGTGTTCGGGCTGCTGGTCTTCGTCCTGCTTGCGTACGTGCAGGAGCGCCCGGCGCCGGAGCCCGAGCCCGAGTCGAAGCCGGGGCCGGGCGACGCCCCCGGCGGGACGCCGGCGGCCGCCTGACGCCGCCTGTCGCCCCGAGGCCCTTACGCCCAGAGGTCGGTGACCGAGAGCCCGAGCTGGGCGAGCAGCTTGCGCAGCAGCGGCAGCGAGAGGCCGATGACGTTTCCGTGGTCGCCCTCGATGGAGTCGACGAACGGCGCGGAGCGGCCGTCGAGCGTGAACGCGCCCGCCACGTAGAGGGGTTCACCGCTCGCCACGTACGCCGCGATCTCCGCGTCGGTGGGCTCGCCGAACCGTACGACCGTCGACGCGGTGCGCGCGGCGCGCTCGCCGGTCGCCGTGTCGATGACGCAGTGCCCGGTCCGGAGCACGCCGGACCGGCCGCGCATCGACTTCCAGCGGGCCGTCGCGTCCTCGGCGTCGGCGGGCTTGCCGAGGGCCTGGCCGTCGAGTTCGAGTACGGAGTCACAGCCGATGACCAGGGCGCCGGCGGCCTCGGGGCGGGCGGCCACGGCGTCGGCCTTCGCCTCGGCGAGTACGAGGGCGAGTTCGGCGGGGCTCGGCGCGGTCAGGGCGTCCTCGTCGACGCCGCTGACGATCACCTCGGGCGCGAACCCGGCCTGCCGGAGCAGTCCGAGCCGGGCGGGGGATTGGGAGGCGAGGACGAGGCGGCGCTGAGCAGTCATGGGCGCCATCGTAGGCGTCTGGCCCCGCGGGCTTCAGTGGAGCCCGACGACGATCATCGCGATCACCATGGCGAGGGCGAGGAAGAGCCCCGCCCGGCGCATCATCGCCTGCGCGTCGCGCAGTTCCTTGGGCGGTTCGTTCTTGGGATCTGACCACAGCATGCAACCGATAGTGCGGCGGGTCCCTCTCGCGGCGCCTGAGTACGGGTACTCACTCCACCCCGCCCGTCCTGCCCAGCCCCACCCCGGCGGACCCGACCCCGTCCGACTCCGGGTGCCCTACCGGCTCCGCCGGGGTAAGCGTGACGTCTCGGCACGGGGTGCCCTACTGGCTCCGCCAGGGTTGCCGCGACCGTTCGGTGCGAGGTGACCTACCGGCTCCGCCAGGGTCTGCGCGACTGCTCGTTGCGGGATGCCCTACTGGCTCCGCCGTGGCCTGGGCGACTGCTCGGTGCGGGGTGCCCTACAGGGGCGCGGGGAACTGCGCGAGACGCGGGCACGGTCCGCAGCCGACAGCCGGGCCCCTGGGGCTTCGCCCCAGACCCCGGGGGATGCCCCACCCCGCCCCTTCCCGAAACCCTCCGGGGGGAAACGGGGCTGAGGTACAGACTCCTGGGGCTCCGCCCCAGACCCCGTTCGCGCCCGAAAGGCGCTCGTCCTCAACCGCCGGACCGGCTGAAGGTACGCGTGCCACCCGGCATCGAGCAGTCAGGGGCGCGGGGAACTGGGCGACCGGCCAGGGCGCGGCACCCGGACCCTGGAGCGGGCCCGGGGTCACCCGGGGGCAATCGAGGGCCTACGACGGCCGACCCGGGGGCGATCGAAGTCCTGCGACGGCCAAAGCCCGGGGCGATCGCGAGGGCCGACCCCGGGGTCAATCGAGCGCCTAAGACGGCCAATACGTGCGGGCCCATGCGCGGGCCCCCGGCCGGGGCAGGGCGTGGTGGGCGATGCGGGCCGGGTCGGACCAGCCCTCGGGCGGCCGGGGGGCGCCCGGCGCCGCGGACGCCGTCGCCGCGGCCCGCGCCTGGACCACCGCGAGCGCGGCGGCCAGCTCCTCCGGGGTCGGGTTGCCCCGAACTACCTTGATCACAGCGGCTCCTGACTCAGGGATGAGAACTCAGGGGGTCGGAGGGGTTAGAGGGGGATGTTGCCGTGCTTCTTGGGGGGCAACGATTCCCGCTTCGTACGGAGCTGACGCAGACCCCGCACGACATGGGCGCGGGTCTCCGACGGCATGATCACCGCGTCCACGTACCCCCGCTCCGCCGCGATGTACGGGTTGAGCAGCGTGTCCTCGTAGTCCGCGATCAGCTCGGCCCGGGTCGCCTCCTGGTCCGAAGCGGCAGCGATCGTACGGCGGTGCAGGATGTTCACCGCGCCCTGCGCGCCCATCACCGCGATCTGCGCCGTCGGCCACGCCAGGTTGAGGTCCGCGCCCAGGTGCTTGGAGCCCATGACGTCGTACGCGCCGCCGAACGCCTTGCGCGTGATGACGGTGATCAGGGGTACCGTCGCCTCGGCGTAGGCGTAGATCAGCTTGGCGCCGCGCCGGATGATGCCGCCGTATTCCTGGTCGACCCCGGGGAGGAAACCGGGCACGTCCACGAAGGTCAGGACCGGGACGTTGAAGGCGTCGCAGGTGCGCACGAAGCGCGCGGCCTTCTCGGACGCGTCGATGTCGAGGCACCCCGCGAACTGCATCGGCTGGTTGGCGACGATGCCGACCGGGAACCCCTCCACGCGGCCGAAGCCCGTGATGATGTTCGGCGCGAACAGGGCCTGGGTCTCCAGGAATTCAGCGTCGTCCAGGACGTGCTCGATCGCCGTGTGCATGTCGTACGGCTGGTTCGCGGAGTCCGGGATGAGGGCGTCCAGCTCGCGGTCCTCGTCCGAGGTGTCCAGGTCGGCTTCCTCGGGGAAGGCCGGCGCCTCGCTCAGGTTGTTCGAAGGGAGGTAGGAGAGAAGGGACTTGACGTATTCGATCGCGTCCTTCTCGTCGCCCGCCATGTGGTGCGCCACACCCGACGTGGTGTTGTGGGTGCGGGCGCCGCCCAGCTCCTCGAAGCCGACGTCCTCACCGGTGACGGTCTTGATGACGTCGGGCCCGGTGATGAACATGTGCGAGGTCTGGTCGACCATCACCGTGAAGTCGGTGATCGCGGGCGAGTACACCGCGCCGCCCGCGCACGGGCCGACGATCAGCGAGATCTGCGGGATCACCCCTGAGGCGTGCACGTTGCGGCGGAAGATCTCGGCGAACAGGCCGAGCGCGACCACGCCCTCCTGGATGCGGGCGCCGCCACCGTCGTTGATGCCGATGACCGGACAGCCGGTCTTCATCGCGAAGTCCATGACCTTCACGATCTTCTCGCCGTACACCTCGCCGAGCGAGCCGCCGAAAATGGTGAAGTCCTGCGAGTACACGCACACCGGGCGGCCGTCGACCGTTCCGTAGCCGGTCACCACACCGTCCCCGTACGGGCGGTTCTTCTCGATCCCGAAGTTGGTCGAGCGGTGTCGCGCGAACTCGTCGAGCTCGACGAACGAGCCCTCGTCCAGGAGCAGTTCGACGCGTTCACGGGCCGTCAGCTTCCCCTTGGCGTGCTGCTTCTCGATCGCACGCGCGGAGCCGGCGTGGGTCGCCTCGTCGATGCGGCGCTGAAGATCCGCGAGCTTTCCGGCGGTGGTGTGGACGTCGACGGTGGCGTCGCTCTGGGCGTTTTCCGGCTCGGACATCGGGATGCGGCTCCCTGCCTGGTCACGGGGTGGCTACGGACTCGTAGGCTGGCTACTGACTCGTAGGGTAGTGGTGCGGATACGGTTCGGCAGTGCGGCGTTGGCCACACCCGGGGGGCCTTGCAATTGCGGCCTAACCTGGCTGCATGACACCCCCGGACGCTTCCGACAGCCGCTGGTCCGACCTCGACCGGCCGCCCCTGAACGCCACCGCCCTGCGCCGCGCCCTGCTGCGCCCGGACGCGCTGTGGACCTCCCTGGACGTGGTCACGGCGACCGGCTCCACCAACTCCGATCTCGCGGCGAAGGCGGACGCGCACGTCGAAGGGGCGGTCCTGGTCGCCGAGGAACAGACGGCGGGGCGCGGGCGCCTGGACCGGCGCTGGTCGGCGCCGGCCCGCTCGGGGCTGTTCTTCTCCGTCCTGCTCAAGCCGGGCGACGCGGTCCCGGTGGAGCGGTGGGGATGGCTGCCGCTGCTCACCGGCGTCGCGGTCGCGACCGGGCTCGCGCGGGCCGCGGGCGTCGACACCGCGTTGAAATGGCCCAACGACCTCCTTGTCACGGTGGACGGGGAGGAGCGCAAGGCGGGCGGCATCCTCGCCGAGCGCGCCGGCACGGACGGCGTGGTCGTCGGCATCGGCCTCAATGTGACGCTGCGCGCGGACGAGCTCCCCGTGCCCGGCGCGGGCTCCCTCGCGCTCGCCGGAGCCGTCTCCACGGACCGCGACACCCTGCTGCGGGCCGTACTGCGTTCACTGGAGCAGTGGTACGGGACCTGGCGCGCGGCCGCGGGCGACCCCGCCGGATCCGGGCTCCAGGAGGCGTACGCGGCGGGCTGCGCGACGCTGGGCCGCACGGTGCGTGCGGAGCTCCCGGGCGGGCAGTCGGTACGGGGCGAGGCGGTGGCCGTCGACGGTGACGGGCGCCTGGTCCTGGCCACCGAAGAGGGCGTGCAGCGCCCGGTGGCGGCGGGCGACATCGTCCACCTGCGGCCGGACGCACCGTAAGCCCTGGCCGGGACACGCTCCCGCGACGTGAGCTACGGCACACCTGCCGTATCGTGGAGCCCGATCCAGCGACAGATCGGCAGGGCAGTGCGCAGGCAACGGGCAGGAGGCGGCCGGTGACCGTCGACGAGACACGGTCCGGTGCGGAGGACGGTGGCGACACCGGCGACGGCTCCGGCACCACCTCGGGCAGCTCCCGCACCCCCGCCGAACCGGCGTCGTCCGCGTATCCGACCCCGCACCACGCCGTCGACCACACCGCCGAGCCCACCGACGATCCGCTCGCCATCCGGCTCGAGCAGCTCATCCTCGGCGCCGACCGCCGCTACACACCGTTCCAGGCGGCCCGTACCGCAGGTGTGTCGATGGAGCTCGCCTCCCGGTTCTGGCGGGCCATGGGGTTCGCCGACATCGGGCAGGCCAAGGCGCTCACCGAGGCCGATGTGCTGGCCCTGCGCCGGCTCGCCGGTCTGGTCGAGGCGGGGCTGCTCAGCGAGCCGATGGCGGTGCAGGTCGCGCGGTCCACCGGGCAGACCACCGCCCGGCTGGCGGAATGGCAGATCGATTCTTTTCTGGAGGGCCTGACCGAGCCCCCCGAGCCCGGCATGACCCGCACCGAGGTCACGTATCCGCTGGTCGAGCTGCTCCTGCCCGAGCTGGAGGAGTTCCTCGTGTACGTGTGGCGGCGCCAGCTGGCCGCCGCGACGGGGCGTGTGGTGCAGGCGGCCGACGACGAGGAGATGGTGGACCGCCGTCTCGCGGTGGGCTTCGCCGACCTCGTCGGGTTCACCCGGCTCACCCGGCGTCTGGAGGAGGAGGAGCTCGGTGAGCTCGTCGAGGCCTTCGAGACCACCGCCGCCGACCTGGTCGCCGCGCACGGCGGGCGGCTCATCAAGACGCTGGGCGACGAGGTCCTGTTCGCCGCCGACGACGCGGGCACGGCCGCCGAGATCTCGCTGCGGCTCATCGAGACGATGGCCGGCGACGAGACGATGCCGGCGCTGCGCGTGGGCATCGCCTTCGGCACCGTCACGACCCGCATGGGCGATGTGTTCGGCACCACCGTGAACCTCGCGAGCCGGCTCACCTCGATAGCGCCCAAGGACGCCGTCCTGGTGGACGGGGCGTTCGCCGAGGAGCTGGCCCGCGCCGGGGACGCGCCCGTCTCCGAGGCGCAGGCCGCGCAGGACGCGCTGGCCGCCGAGAAGGAGGGCGAGGAGCCCGTCCCGGCCGCCAAGTACCGCTTCGCGCTCCAGCCCATGTGGCAGCGGCCGGTGCGCGGGCTCGGCGTGGTGGAGCCCTGGCTGCTGCACCGCCGCGAGGTCAAGGACCTGTCGTAGCGGCCCGGAACCCGTCCTGTCCGGCCCCGGCGGGCACGGCCTAGGATCGCCCCGACGTAACGTTCGTTAACGGAGGGGTTGCCATGGCTGAGCAGCGGTTCGGGGAGTTCGTCGTCGTACGGCGCGAGGGGTACGTCGCCGAGCTGGTGCTCGACCGGCCCAAGGCCATGAACGCGGTCTCCACGGAGATGGCCCGCTCCATCGCCGCAGCCTGCGACGCGCTCGGCGCCGACCCCGACGCCCGGGTCACCGTGGTGACCTCGACCCACGAGCGGGCCTTCTGCGTCGGCGCGGACCTCAAGGAGCGCAACTCCTTCAGCGACGCCGAGCTCGTACGCCAGCGGCCCACCGCCCGCGCCGCCTACACCGGCGTGCTCGACCTGCCCATGCCGACCGTCGCCGCCGTGCACGGTTTCGCGCTGGGCGGCGGCTTCGAGCTGGCACTCGCCTGCGATGTGATCGTGGCCGACGCGACCGCCGTGGTCGGCCTGCCGGAGGTGTCGGTCGGCGTCATCCCGGGCGGCGGCGGTACGCAGCTCCTGCCGCGCCGGGTCGGCGCCGCCCGCGCGGCCGAGCTGGTCTTCACCGCGCGCCGCCTCGAGGCGGCGGAGGCAAGGGAGTTGGGGCTCGTCGACGTACTGGCCGAGGACGCCCGTACGGAGGCGCTCGCGCTCGCGGGGCGGATGGCGGCCAACTCGCCGGTCGGGCTCCGCGCGGCGAAGCGGGCGATGCGGCTCGGGCACGGGCTCGACCTGCGGGCCGGGCTCGAGGTCGAGGACGCGGCGTGGCGGTCGGTGGCGTTCTCGGGGGACCGGGCGGAGGGTGTGGCCGCGTTCAACGAGAAGCGGAAGCCGCAGTGGCCCGGGCAGTGACCCGGGCGGGGTGGCGGGATGCGCCGGTGGGCGGGTGAGCGGACGGGGGCGTCGACGCTCTCGCGGGTCAAAACTACCTAAACCTCCCTAAGCTGGAGGAATGGGTGGAGAGGATGCCCGGCTGCGGGCCGTGGTTTCGCTGGCGCAGGCCATGGCCGCGGCACACACGCCGCGTGACTCCTGGAGCGCCGCGGCGCTCGGCGCGCGGGACGCGCTCGGCGGGAACTTCGCCGCGCTCTCGGTGTGGGAGCGCGAGCTGGGGCGGCTGCGTGTGCTGGTGAACGAGGGTGAACGGGCCCTCGGGGAGGAGGAGTTCCCCGAGGACGAGACGTACCCGGTGCACCAGTTCCCCGAGATCACCGAGTTCCTGCACGAGCGATGGGCCGGCGGCGGCGAGCCGAACGCGTGGGTCGAGACCGCCGTCGCACCTCCCGAGGGCGAGGCGGGCTACTGCCACGAACGGGTTACCGCGCTGCGCCGCCGGGGCCGGGGCTGCTGTGTGGTCGCCCCGATCGTGCTGCACGGACTGGCCTGGGGCGAGCTGTATGTGGCGCGGCCGGTCGGTGTGCCCGTCTTCGATGCGGCGGACGCGGACTTCGCGACCGTGCTCGCCTCCGTCGTGGCGGCCGGGATCGCCCAGACCGAACGTCTCGAAGAGGTACGCCGCCTCGCCTTCACCGACCCACTGACCGGGCTTGCCAACCGCCGGGCGGTCGACATGCGCCTGGACGAGGCGGTCGAGCGGCACCGGGAGGACGGCTCGGTGGTCAGCCTCGTGGTCTGCGACCTGAACGGACTCAAGCGGGTCAACGACACGCTCGGCCACGCGGTGGGGGACCGGCTCCTGGAACGCTTCGGCTCGGTGCTCTCGCTGTGCGGGGCGAAACTTCCCGGTGCGCTGGCGGCGCGGCTGGGCGGGGACGAGTTCTGCCTCCTGGCGGTCGGGCCGTCCGCGGACGACGTGGTGGCGGTGGGCGAGGAACTCTGCCTGCGGGCAGAGGAGTTGGAGCTGGGGGAGGGGGTCGCGTGCGGGGTGGCCTCGACGGGTGACCCCATCGGCGCGGTGCGCTCGGCCCGCCGCCTGTTCCGCCTCGCCGACGCGGCGCAGTACCGGGCGAAGGCGGCGCGGTCGGCGAAGCCGGTGGTGGCGGGGCGGGACGGGGCGGTCCTGGCCCTCGCCGAGAATCCCCCTACCCCGCCGCACGACCGCCGCCGCTTCCGCGGCCGAAGCTGAACCCTTGGCAGGGCTGGCCCGGGTGGGGGCTGGTCGCGCAGTTCCCCGCGCCGCTGTAGGGCACCCGGAGCGTCCGGTCGCGCCCGCCGCGGCGGAGCCGCGTACGTGTCACAGCCCCGCGCCGCTGTAGGGCACCCGGAGCCGTCCGGTCGCGCCCGCCGCGGCGGAGCCGCGTACGTGTCGCAGCCCCGCGCCCCCAGTAGGGCACCCGGAGTCGCGCAACGGGCACAGCCCCACGCCCCTTGTGGGGCACCTGGCATCGCCGGGACCGAGCTAGTGACAGGGGGCGATTCAGTCCGTAGGGTGCTGAATATGGATATGCACACTGTCGTGGTGGGGACCTCCGGGACCACCCCCGAGGACGTCATCGCCGTGGCCCGCGGCAACGCGAAGGTCGAGCTCTCCGCGGACGCGCTCACCGCGCTGGCCCGCGCCCGCGAGATCGTCGACGCGCTGGCCGCCAAGCCGGAGCCGGTATACGGCGTCTCCACCGGCTTCGGTGCCCTCGCCTCCCGGCACATCAGCCCCGAGCTCCGCGCCCAGCTCCAGCGCAACATCGTGCGCTCGCACGCGGCCGGCATGGGACCCCGCGTGGAGCGCGAGGTCGTCCGCGCGCTGATGTTCCTGCGCCTGAAGACCGTCGCATCCGGACACACCGGCGTACGCCCCTCCGTCGCGCAGACCATGGCCGACGTGCTCAACGCGGGCATCACCCCGGTCGTCCACGAGTACGGCTCGCTCGGCTGCTCCGGCGACCTCGCGCCGCTCTCGCACTGCGCCCTGACGCTGATGGGCGAGGGCGACGCCGAGGGCCCCGACGGGGTCGTCAAGCCCGCAGGCGAGCTGCTCGCCGCAGCCGGGATCGAACCCGTCGAGCTGCGCGAGAAGGAGGGCCTCGCCCTCCTCAACGGCACCGACGGCATGCTCGGCATGTTGTGCATGGCCATCGCCGACCTGAAGAAGCTCTACACCTCCGCCGACATCACCGCGGCCCTCTCCCTCGAAGCCCTGCTCGGCACCGACAAGGTGCTCGCGCCCGAGCTGCACGCCATCCGCCCGCACCCCGGCCAGGGCGCCTCCGCCGCCAACATGCTTGCCGTACTGCAGGGTTCGGGTCTCACCGGCCACTTCCAGGAGGAGGAGGCGCCGCGCGTCCAGGACGCGTACTCGGTGCGCTGCGCCCCGCAGGTCAACGGCGCGGGCCGCGACACCATCGCGTACGCCCTGACCGTCGCCGAGCGCGAACTGGCCTCCGCCGTGGACAACCCGGTGGTCCTGTCCGACGGCCGCGTCGAGTCCAACGGCAACTTCCACGGCGCCCCGGTCGCGTACGTCCTGGACTTCCTCGCGATCGTCGCCGCCGACCTCGGCTCGATCGCCGAGCGCCGTACCGACCGGCTCCTCGACAAGAACCGCAGCCACGGTCTCCCGCCGTTCCTCGCCGACGACGCCGGCGTCGACTCGGGCCTCATGATCGCCCAGTACACCCAGGCCGCCCTGGTCAGCGAGATGAAGCGGCTCGCGGTGCCGGCGTCCGCCGACTCCATCCCGTCCTCCGCCATGCAGGAGGACCACGTCTCCATGGGCTGGTCGGCCGCGCGCAAGCTGCGTACCGCCGTCGACAACCTGACCCGCATCATCGCCGTCGAGATGTACGCGGCGACCCGCGGCATCGAGCTGCGCAAGGGCCTCACCCCGGCGCCCGCCTCGCAGGCCGCCATCGCCGCGGCCCGCGCGGCCGGCGTCCAGGGCCCGGGCCCGGACCGCTTCCTCGCCCCCGACCTGGCCGCCGCGGACGCCTTCGTACGCGAAGGCAAGCTGGTCGCCGCCGTGGAGCCGGTGACGGGCCCGCTCGCCTGACCCCTCCTCGCCGTACGCGAAGGGCCGCCCGGGACGTCGCATCCCGGGCGGTCCTTTCACGTCCGTACGACCGCGGGGCTCAACAGGGCTTCGAGCGGCGGACCGAATACATCACGCATCCCGCCCCGAGCCCCAGGAACAGCGTGCCGCCGACCAGATAGGGAGAGGTGTCGGCGCCACCGGTGTCGGCGAGGGCGAGGGGCGCCTCGGTGGGGGCCGGACCGGTCCGGTAGGCGGACTGGACCGGGGCGGTGGAGGGGCGGTGTTCGTCCGTGGCGTTGGCGGACGGCACGAACCACAGAGCACAGAGCAGAGTCCCCGCCGCGGTGGCGGTGAGCAGGGGACGACGAGCGACGGACAAGTGAGCGATCCCCTTGCGAGTACGTCGAATTGACGGGATGCGCTGATGCTAGTGAAAGCAGCGGGTCGCGGGAAAGTCGCGGATGACTTGAGCCCTACGCTCCCTCGCATGAGCGAAGAAGAGACATCACGGTATGTGCGCCTCCGCGTCGATTTGGTCCTGGAGATCGCGGACGCCGACCAGTTGGCGGCGGCCGCGATGACCCGCGTAGCCGAGGATCCGGCGATGCGTCCCGAGGAACGCGCGCATGCCGAGGCGGCGGTACGGGAAGACGGAGCGGAGGCCCTCGCCTACCTGGTGGACCCGGTCGGCCTCGTGGAGGCGCTGCCCGGCGCGGAACTGGTCCAGGCCTCATGGAGCAGCGAGCGTGTCGGGTACGACCCCGACGACGAGGAGTGGGACCTCGACGAGGAGGACGACAACGACGAGGACTGACGACGACAGCGACTGACGGCGACGACTACGACTGACGACGACCGCGACTGACGACGACCGCGACTGACGGCAACGACGACTACGACTGACAGCGACGGCGACTACGACCGACAGACGCGCCCGGCCGGGGGCGGTCGGGGCAGGGCAGTGCGACAGGATCGCCTTTCGGCGATCTTGTACCGTCCCGCCCCGACCCGTCCTCCGACGCGTGGTGTGTCCCACATTCACCCCCGCTGCGGAACTGGGTAGAGCAGTCTGATGTTCTAGACGTGATGACGCGGGGGGACGGCGACGATGGAGAAGCGTGTGAAGACGGAGAGTAAGCGGCGCAAGCAGGGTCTCGCGGCGGCGTGCGCGGTGCTCGGCGGCGTACTGGTCCTTTCTGCCTGCAACGGCGGCGGCGGCGACAAGGGCGCCAAGGCCGACAGCTCGTCGTCGGCGCAGGCGGCGGCCGACAAGGCCGCCGAGAAGGACACCTCCGACGCCAAGATCACCATCACCCCGAAGAACGGCGCCACCAACGTCGGGATCAACAGCGACACCAAGGTCAGTGTCGCCGAGGGCAAGCTGACCGATGTGACGATGACCTCGGCCGACGGCGCCAAGGTCGACGGGAAGATATCCGCGGACGGCTTGAGCTGGGCCCCCGATAAGGCGCTGAAGCGTTCGGCCACGTACAAGATCACCGCGACCGCGGCGGACGCCAAGGGGCGTCAGGCGCACGAGAACGCCTCCTTCACCACCGTCTCCCCGAAGAACAGCTTCATAGGCAACTACACGCCGGAGGACGGCTCGACCGTCGGCGTGGGCATGCCGGTGTCGATCAACTTCGACAAGGCGATCACCAACAAGAAGGACGTACAGGCCAAGATCACGGTCTCCTCCAGCAGCGGTCAGGAAGTCGTCGGGCACTGGTTCGGCTCGCAGCGCCTCGACTTCCGCCCGCAGGAGTACTGGAAGGAGAACTCGACCGTCACCATGAAGATGGACCTCGACGGCGTCCAGGGCGCCAACGGGATCACCGGCGTCCAGGAGAAGACGGTCACCTTCAAGATCGGCCGCAACCAGGTCTCCACCGTCGACGCGAACACGCACATGATGACCGTCACCCAGGACGGCAAGACCGTGAAGACGATCCCGATCTCCGCGGGCTCCCCCGAGCACCCGACCTACAACGGTCAGATGGTGATCTCCGAGAAGTACAAGGAGACCCGGATGAACGGTGCGACGGTCGGGTTCACGGATGACGACGGCAAGGGCGAGTACGACATCAAGGACGTGCCGCACGCCATGCGCCTGTCCGCGTCCGGCACCTTCATCCACGGCAACTACTGGGGCGCGAAGTCCGTCTTCGGCAGCGCCAACACCAGCCACGGCTGCGTCGGCCTGTCCGACACCAAGGGCGCGGGCGACGACAGCACCCAGGCCGCCTGGTTCTACGACCACTCGATCACCGGCGACGTCGTCATCATGAAGAACTCGCACGACAAGACGATCCAGCCGGACAACGGTCTCAACGGCTGGAACCTGAGCTGGGACCAGTGGAAGGCCGGCTCCGCCGTCTGATCCGACCCGCCGTCCCGCGCGCCCACCGAGCGGCGCAGGCACGGGCGCGATGCGCGCCAAGGGGGCCCCTCGGGGCCCCCTTTCGCGTGCCGGGCGAAACCCTCCCGGGCCTCCTCAGGCCACCCGCACCGGCTGATCGGCGCTCCAGCTGCCCAGCAGCCGCAGCGACTCCTCGGACGCCGACCCCGGCTCCGCATGGAAGGTGACCAGCGACAGGTCGTGTTCATCGGGCAGCTTCAGCGTCTCGTACGCGAGCGTCAGCTCACCCACCACGGGGTGGCGCAGCCGCTTGACGCCATGCCCCTTGTCGGCGACGGTGTGCGCCGCCCACATGGAGCGGAACTCCTCGCTCTTCACCGACAACTCGCCCACCAGCGCGGTCAGTTGAGGATCGTCCGGGTAGCAGCCCGCGCACAGCCGCAGGATGCTCACCACGTCGACCGCCTTGCCGTGCCAGTCGACGTACAGCGAGCGGGAGGCGGGGTCGAGGAAGACATGGCGCGCCATGTTCCGCTCCTGCGGCGGCAGCTGGGCCATGTCGCCGAACAGCGCCGCCGCCATCCGGTTCCAGCCGAGGATGTCGAGGCGGCGGCCGATGAGCTGGGCGGGCACGTTGTCCATCGCGTCCATCAGCTGCTGGAGCGCCGGACGCACGTGCTGGGTCCGGCACGCCGCGCGCTTTTTCTTCGCCTTGCCCTTGGCGAGGTGGGTGAGGTGGTCCTG
Organism: Streptomyces sp. NPDC048361; assembly: GCF_040651795.1. Taxonomy (NCBI): domain Bacteria; kingdom Bacillati; phylum Actinomycetota; class Actinomycetes; order Kitasatosporales; family Streptomycetaceae; genus Streptomyces; species Streptomyces sp. NPDC048361. The sequence continues at coordinate 108,810 of NZ_JBEZKW010000015.1, read as the reverse complement.
CTCGATGTCGTTGAGCCGCAGCGCCCGCCCGATCGCGTCCAGGACCTCCACGGAGACGTTCTGCGCGTTGCCCTGCTCCAGGCGCGTGTAGTACGCCACCGACACCCCGGCCAGCTGCGCCAGCTCTTCCCGGCGCAGGCCCGGCACCCTGCGGTGGCGCCCGTGGTCGGGCAGCCCCACGTCCTCGGGCTTCAGCCGGGCCCGGCGTGAGCGGAGGAATTCGCTGAGTTCGGAACGCTGGTCCATGACACCCCAGTATCCGCGCTCTCAGGCGTGGACGTAGGACCGGGAGCCTGTCCCTGCCAGTGGTACGCACGGTGGTCGTAGGCAGAACAGAGGCCTGGGTGACGGACGGGATGTCGGGCAGGCTGAACGGGTACCCCAAAGATCTGAGGAGAACGGCATGACCACCGTCGCCGCCTACGCCGCCCCCGCCCCCAAGGCTCCCCTGGAGCGCACCACCATCGAGCGCCGCCCGGTGGGTGCGAACGACGTGCTCATCGAGATCAAGTACGCCGGCATCTGCCACTCCGACATCCACCAGGTGAACGAGGGCTGGGGCACGGGCATCTTCCCGATGGTGCCCGGTCACGAGATAGCCGGTGTGATCACCGAGGTCGGCTCGGACGTCACCAAGTTCCAGGTGGGCGACCATGCGGGCGTCGGCTGCTTCGTCGACTCCTGCGGAAAGTGCGAGGCCTGCCGGTCGGGGCAGAACCAGTTCTGCTCGGACGGCGTCTCGACGTACAACGCGACCGGCCGGGACGGCAAGCCCGCCTACGGCGGCTACTCGACGCACATCGTGGTCGACGCCGACCACACCCTGCGCATCCCCGAGGGGATCTCGCTGGACGTCGCGGCGCCGCTGCTGTGCGCCGGCATCACCCTGTACTCGCCCCTCAAGCGCTGGCAGGCGGGCCCCGGCAAGAAGGTGGCCATCCTCGGGCTCGGCGGCCTCGGCCACATGGGCGTGAAGATCGCGCACGCACTGGGCGCCGAGGTGACCGTGCTCAGCCAGTCGCTCCGCAAGAAGGACGACGGGCTCAAGCTGGGCGCGGACCACTACTACGCGACGAGCGACGAGGCCACCTTCAAGGAGCTCGCGGGCTCCTTCGACCTCATCGTGTCCACCGTCTCCGCGCCGCTGGACCTGGGGGCGTACCTGGCGCTCCTCAAGACGGGCGGCGCGTTCGTCAACGTGGGCGCGCCCGAGGAGCCGAACTCGCTCAACATGTTCGGCCTCATCGGCGGCAACAAGATCCTCGCCGGCTCGATGATCGGGTCCATCGACGAGACCCAGGAGATGCTGGACTTCTGTGCGGAGCACGGGCTCGGCGCGGAGATCGAGCTGATTCGGGCGGACCAGATCAATGAGGCGTACGAGCGGGTGCTGGCGAGCGACGTCCGCTACCGCTTCGTGATCGACACGGCGACGATCTGACCTACGTGAGGGTGGGCGGGCAGGCCCCGGACCCCGGGCCCTGCACGCCCACCCGCCCGTGCGGCTACGTGAGGGAGGCGGCTCCTTGGGGCTCCGCCCCAGACCCCGTTCGCGCCTGAACGGCGCTCGTCCTTAATCTCCCCCAAGGCCCTAAGGGCCAGAGGGCCCCTGACGGGCTGGCTATGCCCGTGCGGCCCGGCACCGAGTAGTCAAGGGGCGCGGGGAACTGCGCGGCCGGCCCCGCACGGTCCGCAGGCAAAGGGCGTTTTCAGGGGCGCAGGCAACTGCGCGAGCCGTGCCGCGGTTGCTCGGGGCGGGGATAGACCCGCTCTTCGGGCAGCAAGGCCCGGGCGGCGGGGAGTTGGCCGGCGGTGACGAGGCCGTGGACGCGACGCGCGAGCGGCGTTACGTCGCGGACGCCCACGATCCACTCGTCCGCGTACCGCCGCACCGCCTCTCCGACCAGCCCGAGCTGAAGGGACCGGTACGGAAGGGCCCGGAGGTGCAGATCTCGCTCGGGGTCCCACTGCACCCGCGCCGGAGCCCGCTTCAACTCCCGCTTCCAGTCGCGCTGTTCGCCGTGCGCCTCACGGTCGTACTGCGCGAGGCAGGCGTGGTCGAGTGCCCAGTCGAAGCCCTCGCGCCGGATCTCGACGGCGAGCACCGTCTCCTGCCCCTCCTTCGTGCCCCACCCCGAGCGGTACATCATCCACAGGAACGACGGCTTGACCCAGGTCATCCGCTCCCGCTTCCACGCCGCCGGAAACCGCCCTTCCCGCGCCGCGGGCAACCCGAGCGCGCAGGCGTACGCCTGGTAGACGGTGATCGTCGACGCGGTGTGCAGAGCGCGGATCTGGCGCGCGGGCGGGATCGGGGTGGCGGTCCGGGTGTCCATGGACGCAAGGGTGACGCCACCTTCCCCCGGGCGACCAGCGATTATCGGGCCTCCTAGGCACCGTCAGTCGTCGGCCGGTGCTCGACGTACTCGACCACCGAGCCGTCCGGGTGCCGCGCGTAGAAGGCGGCGCCCGTGGGCACCGGGTGCAGGGGCTCGACGATCTCGGCGCCGCGCTCCGTCAGCCGGACCAGATGCGCGGACGCGTCGTCGACGAGCAGGGTCCCGGCCGCGGAGAGGTAGGGCGTGACGTCCTCCTGCGCCCCCTCGATGATCAGGAATCCGCCGACCGCCGCCAGCGCGAGCCCCTTGGCCGGATAAGTGATCCACATGTCCCGTTCGACGCCCTGCACCTCCTCTGACCGCCCGCCTGCGCGAGACCCGGCCCGACCTGGCCGCCTGGTGGTCCTGCCGCTCGGTGGGCGACTTCGCCTCCCGCACGGTGGACCTGACCCCCGCACCGCCCGCGCCCCCGCTCCGCTCGACGATGACCGTGCTCTATCCGGGAACGGCGCCGGGCACGGACGCGATGCTGGTCCAGCGCCTGGACCGGGCCTAGGGTCCCGGGGTCCCGGGGTCCCAGGAGTTTCGGGGTCCCAGGGCCCTAGGACCGCCGCCCCCGCCCGCGGTGGGGGTGGTGACGGATCTCCACGTCGGCGTCCGTGGCGGCCGAGAAGTCCCCCCGGTCCCGGGCCGTCCGCCGCCGCACGGCCATCTCCGTGCAGACCGGGCAGCCCGGCGCCGGCTTCGGCGGGGCGGACGGCAGCCTCAGATGCACCGCGTCCCCCATGGTCGTCCTCGGATCACTCACGCCCGTCACCCGTCGCCCGCTCAGCTCTCACGCGAGCCATTCACCCCGATGACGAGCCCATCCGTGACCGCCCGGCCACCTTCGCCGCGCAACGTCACCCGACCACGCGCCCCCCTTACGCCAGTAAGGGCAACGCCGGACTGCGACAGGGGCTTTACTTCGTCGTCTCCGCGACCTCCGGCGCCGGCGCGATCCCCGTCGGGCAGGACGCGCCCCAGTTCGTCTCGAAGGGCGCGGTCAGTTTGACCCCTGTGCCGCCGATGCCGCAGTAGCCCGCCGGATTCTTGTCCAGGTACTGCTGGTGGTACGGCTCGGCGGCGAAGAAGGGGCGGCCCTCCGCCGGCAGCAGCTCCGTCGTGATCGTGCCGTGGCCCGCACCCGTGAGGACCTTCTGGTAGGCCTCGCGCGAGGCCTGGGCCGTGGCCTCCTGGGCCGGGGTGTGGGTGTAGATCGCTGAGCGGTACTGGGTGCCCACGTCGTTGCCCTGGCGGAAGCCCTGCGTCGGGTCGTGGTTCTCCCAGAACACCTTCAGGAGCTGCTCGTACGGGACGACGGCGGGGTCGTAGACCACCCGGACCGCTTCGGTGTGCCCGGTAAGCCCCGAGCAGACCTCCTCGTACGCCGGGTTCACCGTGCTGCCGCCCTGGTAGCCGACGAGCGTCGTCCATACGCCCTCGGTCTGCCAGAACTTGCGCTCGGCGCCCCAGAAACAGCCCATCCCGAAGTCCGCGACCTCAAGGTTCTCGGGGTAGGGGCCGCCCAGCGGGTTGCCGAGGACCGTGTGCCGTGAGGGCAGGGTGAATTCGGGCTCCGGGCGGCCCTTCAGGGCCTGCTCGGGGGTGGGCAGCTCGGGCGGACGGCGGCCGAAGATCATCGTGGGCTCCTCGGAGAGATCGGGTGCCTAGGAAGAACGTACGACCGGGCCCGGAGATTCCGCCCCGCCCCCTTTCCCTGAAGCCGCTCCGTGAAGCCGCTCCGTGAAGCCGCTCCGTGAAGCCGCTCCGTAAAGCCGCTCCCTGAAGCCGCCCCTTAAAGCTGCCTCCTTAAAGGCGCCTCCTAAAGCCGCCGCAGCGTAGCCGGGCTTCCGCCGTTCGCCTCGTAGCCCGCTACCGCGAGCGCCCGGCACAGGGCGTACTGCGCGGCCGGGTCGTCGGAGAGGGTCCACGGGACGGCGCCCACATGGCCGTCCAGGGTGACGAACTGGTCCATCGACTCCGCCCACCGCTGGGCCGGCACCAGGAAGGAGACCAGGAGGTGGCGGACGAGCGGCAGGGCCGGGTCGTCGGGGCGGGCCTGCTGGACGGCGTGCAGCGCGCCTTCCATGGCCCGGCTCACCACCGCCGTGCGGTAGAAGTCGCTGACCAGGACGGTGTCGGACAGGTGCTCGTGCACCGCGAAGAGGGGCAGCGCGGAGAGCAGCGCGCCCCGGGGAGCGCGGGCCGCGGACGCCGTCGCGAACTCGTCGGCCTGGGCACGCGAGCCATGCCACTTCTCGCAGTGGTAGTGCAGCGCCGCGAGGTGCGCCCCCATGTGCTGCGGGGCGCGGTCGAGCACCTTCGCCCACAGCTGGTCGAACTCCGGGCGCGGATAGGCCAGTCCGCGGGCCACGGCGAGTTCGACGATGTACGGCACCGGGTCGCCCGGGGCGAGCAGCGCGGCCTCGCCACAGACCGTGCGGGCCTCCTCCAGGATGATGCGGAAGTCGTCGCGGCCGACGGACGAGGAGCGCCACGCCTGCTGGACCAGGAACTCCGCGTGCACCTGCGCCGCCCCCGCGTCCTTGGGCGACTCCGAGCGCCACTTGCGGAGCCAGGCCCCGCCGACGCCGGGGTGCCGGGCGAGTTCGAGGGAGGCCGCGCCCGCGAAGGCCTGGACGCGCTGCCAGCGCCGCTCGCCCTCCTTCGGCGTCGAGGCGAGGAGCCGCTGGGCCGGCTTCCAGTCCTGGGTGCCCTGCACCACCGCGAGTACGTCGAGGAGATCCTGGTCGGGCCCCGGCAGGCGGACGTCGAGTTCCTCCTGGCGTACGAACCCGTACGCTGCCGGGTCGGCGGCGTCCGGCGCACCGGGCTGCGACAGCCGGATGCCGCCGCCACCGCGCCGCAGGACGAACCGGGTGAGGATCGCGGCGAGCAAGCCCAGCGCGAGCAGGGTCCACAGAATCTCCATGTCCACCAGCGAACCAGACCGCGCCCCCATACGGCGAACCAGACCGCGGACCACACCGGGGCCCCGGACGCCGGGGCGCGCCCCCATACGGCGAATCAGACCGTGGGCCCCGGATGCCGGGCCGCGCCCCGGGCTCCGCGAACCTGACCGTTCCCGAATGGGGCGGCCCCCGTCCTGCGGACGAACTAGGCTCTGCTTCCATGAGCCACAAGCACGCAGACGGTACGGACAAGAGCTTCGAGACCCTCGCGATCCACGCCGGGAACACCGCGGATCCGCTGACCGGTGCGGTCGTACCCCCGATCTACCAGGTCTCCACGTACAAGCAGGACGGCGTCGGCGGGCTCCGCGGCGGCTATGAGTACAGCCGCAGCGCGAACCCGACACGGACCGCCCTCGAAGAGAACCTGGCCGCCCTCGAAGGCGGTCGCCGCGGACTCGCGTTCGCCTCCGGGCTCGCTGCCGAGGACTGCCTGCTGCGTGCGCTGCTCGCGCCCGGCGACCATGTGGTGATCCCGAACGACGCCTACGGCGGCACGTTCCGGCTGTTCGCGAAGGTCGTCTCGCGCTGGGGCGTCGAGTGGTCGGTCGCCGACACCTCCGACCCGGCGGCGGTGCGGGCCGCGGTCACCAACCGTACGAAGGTCATCTGGGTCGAGACGCCCTCCAACCCGCTGCTCGGCATCACCGACATCGCGGCCGTCGCGCAGGTCGCCGCGGACACCGGCGCGCGGCTCGTCGTCGACAACACCTTCGCGAGCCCCTACCTCCAGCAGCCGCTCTCGCTCGGCGCGGACATCGTGGTGCACTCGCTGACCAAGTACATGGGCGGCCACTCCGACGTCGTGGGCGGCGCGCTGGTCACCAACTCGGCCGAGATCGGCGAGGAGTTGGCGTACCACCAGAACGCGATGGGCGCGGTCGCCGGGCCCTTCGACTCCTGGCTGGTGCTGCGCGGCATCAAGACGCTCCCGGTCCGCATGGACCGGCACAGCGAGAACGCGGGCAAGGTCGCCGAGATGCTCTCGCGGCACTCCAAGGTCACCCACGTCCTGTACCCGGGGCTGCCCGAGCACCCGGGCCACGAGATCGCGGCCAAGCAGATGCGCGCCTTCGGCGGCATGGTCTCCTTCCGCGTCGAGGGCGGCGAGCAGGCGGCGGTCGAGGTCTGCAACCGTACGAAGCTGTTCACGCTCGGCGAGTCCCTCGGCGGTGTCGAGTCGCTGATCGAGCACCCGGGCCGGATGACGCACGCGAGCGTCGCGGGCTCCGCCCTGGAGGTCCCCGCGGACCTGGTCCGGGTCTCGGTGGGCATCGAGAACGCGGACGACCTGCTCGCCGACCTCCAGCAGGCGCTCGCCTAGCGCGGCACGGGGTCCGGGCCCGAGGCCAAGTCTGACGGGCCCTAGATCCCGACGGGTGGTGTCACCGTGGACGGTGGCGCCACCCAGGGCTGGGCGATCGAGGCCCAGACCACGAAGACGACCGCGGCCGCCACGACGAGCAACCACAGCAGCCGCCGCACCACGCGCCGCCTGCGCAGCACGCGCAGACCCAACTCGGCTGCCTGGTCGGCGAGTTCGGCGGGAACGGCCGGGTGGCCCGCGTTCTCCAGGAGCCGGCGGACCTCGGCGGTCTTGCGGTCGGGCGCGCTCACCGGACGGCTCGTTCGCTGCGCATCGCGGTGATGGCGCGGGTGCACAGCGCGCGGACCCGGTCGACGGGCAGTCCGACGAGCGCCGCCGTCTGTTCCTCGGCCACCCCCTCGTACAGGCGCAGCACCAGGATCAGGCGTTCTTGCGGGCTCAGCCGCGCGAGGAGCCCCAGCTCGGCCGGGGGCCGGGGCCTGCCGGGCAAGGCCGGGCGGTGGTGACGCCAGGCGGTACGGGCGTACCGGGCGGCCAGCTCCTGGCGGGTGCGGTCGTACGGGTCCTCACCGCGCAGTCGGTGCCAGCGGGCGTACGTCTCGGCGAGGGCGGCCGTCAACAGGTGCCGGGCGCGCGGATTGGCGTCGGGCGGCTCGGCGGTCAGAAGGGTGGCGGCATGGAGCAGCCTGCCCCCCGCGCCCGCCACGAATGCCTCGAACTCCCGGGTGCGGCGGCGGTGTCGGGTCAAGTGCCGCTCGCGCATGAGCCTCATATGAGGGCAGGCGCGAGCTCCGGGTCAAGAGGTCGGCGGCGCCGGCTCCTGCGAGGCCGACTGGCGGGCCGAGAGCGCGGAGTTGAAGCGGGTCAGGAGCGCGCAGAACGACTCCCGCTCGTCGTCCGTCCACCCGTCCGTGACCTGCGCCATCAGCTCGCGCCGCGAGGAGCGCACCTCTTCGAGTCGGGACTGGCCGCGCGGGGACAGCTGGAGCACGACGGCCCGCCCGTCCTCGGGGTGCGAGGTGCGCTTGACCAGGCCGGTGTCGACGAGCGGCGCGACCTGGCGGGTCACGGTCGACGAGTCGATCCCCATGCCCGCGGCGAGCGCCTTGACGCCCATCGGGCCTTCCAGGTCGAGCCGGTTGAGCAGCAGGTACGCCGCCCGGTCCATCGAGTTGCGGACCTGTCCGACGCCGCCGAGCCTGGTCTGCTCTGCGCGGCGGGCGAACACGGCCACCTGGTGCTGGAGGGCATCGAGGAGGCCGGGGTCGAGCGGTGGAGTCATGTCCTGAACTGGGGGCATGGCCGGGGCTCTCTCGTGCGGGTGTGGGTGTGGTGGGGAAAGAGTACGCGGCCGGACCGGCCCGCGTACCAGCGGTGCACAAACCTGTGGACAACTGCCGGCACCCGGCCCGGGCGCCCGGAATCCGGACGGCCGCGACCGGGGTGAGCTGCGAGACTTGAGGGCATGAGCTTCGGTACGCCCAGCCCCCTGCACCATCTGATCCTCGACGACGTCCGCGGCGCGCAGAAGATGCTGTCGGGCGTGGCCCGCATGACCGCGATGGAAGGATCGCGCCACCTGTCGTCGCTGGTGGGCGCCCCCGTCCACCTCAAGTGCGAGAACCTCCAGCGCACCGGCTCGTTCAAGCTGCGCGGCGCGTACGTACGGATCGCCGGGCTGCGGCCGGAGGAGCGGGCGGCCGGGGTGGTGGCCGCGAGCGCGGGCAATCACGCGCAGGGCGTGGCCCTCGCCTCGTCGCTGCTCGGGGTGCACTCCACGGTGTTCATGCCGCTCGGCGCCCCGCTGCCCAAGGTGGCGGCGACGCGGCACTACGGCGCCGAGGTGATCCTGCACGGCACGGTCGTCGACGAGACGCTGGCCGCCGCAGAGGCGTACGCGCAGGAGCGGGGCGCGGTCTTCATCCACCCCTTCGACCACCCGGACATCATCGCGGGGCAGGGCACGGTCGGCCTGGAGATCCTGGAGCAGTGTCCCGAGGTGCGCACCATCGTCGTCGGCATCGGCGGCGGCGGGCTCGCGGCCGGGATCGCCGTCGCGGTCAAGGCGCTGCGGCCCGACGTCAGGATCGTCGGGGTGCAGGCGGCGGCCGCCGCCGCGTATCCGCCCTCGCTCGCGGCGGGCCGTCCCATCGCCATCGAGCCGGCGCCGACGATGGCCGACGGAATCAAGGTGGGACGACCGGGCGACATACCATTCTCGCTGGTCAGCGAGTTGGTGGACGAGGTGCGTACGGTCTCCGAGGACGAGCTCGCCGGTGCGCTGCTGCTCTGCCTGGAGCGGGCGAAGCTGGTGGTGGAGCCGGCGGGGGCGAGCCCGGTGGCCGCGCTGCTCGGCGACCCGGAGTCGTTCCGCGGGCCGGTGGTCGCGGTGCTGTCCGGCGGCAATGTGGACCCGCTCCTGATGCAGCGCATACTGCGGCACGGCATGTCGGCGGCCGGCCGCTATCTGTCGGTGCGGCTGCGCCTGAAGGACCGTCCCGGCGCGCTGGCCTCGCTGCTCGGGGAGCTGACGGTGCTCGACGTGAACGTCCTGGACGTCAGTCACGTACGGACCGACCCCCGGCTCGGCCTCACCGAGGTGGAGGTCGAACTGCATCTGGAGACGAAGGGGCCCGAGCACTGCGCCGAGGTGACCGCGGCGCTGGGGGAGGCGGGGTACATCGTCCTCGGCTGACGATGCGCAGGGCGGTGCGGGGTACAGCGTCCTCGGCTGACGAGCGCGCGGCGCTGCGGGGTACAGCGTCCTCGGCTGACGAGGGCACGGCGATGCGGCGAAACCCCTGACAGAACGCGATGTATCGCGTTACGGTGTGGCTCGGCACAGCTCCACCGGGCGCTCCAGGCCCGGGAAATCTAGGATTTCTCCATAGGTCACACCCACCACTGGGGGTACTCACATGCCAGGCGCCATCTACGCCGAAGGCCTGGTGAAGACGTTCGGCGACGTCACGGCTCTGGACGGCGTGGACCTCGACGTCCCCGAAGGCACCGTCCTCGGACTGCTCGGTCCCAACGGCGCCGGCAAGACCACCGCCGTACGCGTCCTGACCACCCTGCTCCAGCCCGACCGCGGCAAGGCGATCGTCGCGGGCCTCGACGTCCTGAAGCAGCCCACCGAAGTGCGCCGCGCCATCGGCCTGTCCGGCCAGTTCGCCGCCGTCGACGAATACCTCACCGGCCGCGAGAACCTGCGCATGGTCGGCCGGCTCTACCAGATGAGCGGCAAGGCCGCGAAGGTACGGGCGGGTGAACTGCTCGACCGGTTCAACCTCGCCGACGCCGCCGACCGCCCCGCCAAGACGTACTCCGGCGGCATGCGCCGCCGCCTCGACCTCGCGGCCGCCCTCGTGGTCTCGCCGCCCGTCATGTTCATGGACGAGCCGACCACCGGCCTCGACCCGCGCAACCGTCAGCAACTGTGGGAAGTCATCCAGGAGTTGGTGGCCGGCGGCACCACGTTGCTGCTCACCACCCAGTATCTGGAGGAGGCCGACCGGCTGGCGCACGACATCTGCGTCGTCGACCACGGCAAGGTCATCGCCCGCGGCAGCTCCGACCAGCTCAAGGCCCGCACCGGCGGCGAGCGCGTCGAGGTCGTCGTCCACCAGGGCGACCAGATGGAACCGGCCCGCGGCGTCCTCGCCGGCTTCGGCAAGGGCGCGGTGAAGGCCGAGGAGCACACCCGCCGCCTCACCGTCCCGGTCACCGGCGGCGCCAAGCTGCTCGCCGAGGTCATCCGCGAACTCGACGCCAGGGGCGTCGAGATCGACGACATCGGCCTGCGCCGCCCCACCCTCGACGACGTCTTCATCTCCCTGACCGGCCACGCGGCCGAGACCGCCCCCGAAGAGACCGGGGACGGGCCGGACCCGGACGGCGACACGGCACGCCGGTCCGACGTACAGAAGGAGCAGACCCCGTGAGCGCCATGAGCGATTCCCTGGTCCTCGCCCAGCGGAATCTGATCCGTATGAAGCGGATCCCCGAAGTGGTCCTGTTCGGTCTGATCCAGCCGATCATGTTCGTCGTCCTGTTCACCTACGTCTTCGGCGGCTCCATCCAGGTCGGCGGCTCGCTCTCGCAGCAGAGCTACCGCGAGTTCCTGATGGCGGGCATCTTCGCGCAGACCGTCACCTTCGCGACGGCGGGCGCGGGCGCCGGCATCGCGGACGACATGCACAAGGGCCTCATCGACCGCTTCCGCTCACTGCCCATGGCGCGCGGGGCGGTGCTCACCGGACGCACCCTGGCCGACCTGGCGCAGACCGCCGTGACCCTGGTGGTGCTCGCCGGCGTCGCCCTGCTGATCGGCTGGCGCATCCACGACGGCCTCCCCAAGGCCCTCGCCGCGTTCGGGCTGCTGCTCCTGCTCGGGTACGCGTTCTCCTGGATCGGCGCCCTCATCGGCCTGTCCGTGCGGACCCCCGAGGCGGCGACCTCCGGCGGACTGATCTGGCTCTTCCCGCTGACCTTCATCTCCAACGCGTTCGTGGACTCCAGCAACCTGCCGGCGTTCTTCCGGCACATCGCGGAGTGGAACCCGTTCAGCACCACGGTCCAGGCGGCCAGGGAGCTCTTCGGCAATCTGCCGCCCGGCTTCCAGACCCCGGACGCCTGGCCCATGCGGCACGCGATCCTCGCGTCGGTGCTGTGGTCGCTGCTGATTCTGGTGGTCTTCAGGGCGCTCGCGGTCCGCAAGTACCGCAGGGCGGCCGGTTGATCCACGCGCCACCCGCTGGCGTGCCGTCAGCGTGGTTGGCGCGCGGCATCAAGGAGCCGTCCAGGGGCGAAGCCAAGGACGCCCGGGACAGAGAACCGCGGCAATGATTCATTCACTCAGGTCTTGTATTCCAGTTCCGTCAACGCGTCCTTGATGACGATCGGAGCGATTCCGGTGAGGTCGAGGCCCTGCAAGTACTTCACCAGCGTCTCGCGTACCGTGCCGAGCTGCCTCATCAGCTCATCCCCACCCAACTGGCGAGGGAGGACGATGCGACGACAGTCCTCCAGAGCGATGGCGCCGCCGAGAAGCTTCTCGGCGAGCCACAACTGCGTGCGCTCCCGGATCGCGAAGGTCAGGTGGATGCTGTGCTCCTCGGGGTCCACGACGTGCGGGTTGTGGACCCAGCCCCGAGGAAGCAAGAGCGACTGGCCCCCTGCTCGCCCGGCGGGGTCAGGAAGGCGTGGATGTAGTTCGAGTAGCCCGTCTCCGTCTGGATCGCGTCAGATGCCCGGGCCAGTTCGGGCACCACGCGCTGAAGATTGCCGAGGCGGATTGTGTAGCCGCGTTCGTAGAGCCGGACCAGCTTCGCTCGGTCCGTCCGACCGTCGGTCATGTACGCGTTCTGGCTCAGGGACGGGTTGGGCGCTTTGACGGCCGCGATTTCGTTGGCCGGGACGCACCCCGTGTAGAGGTAGCCGCGGATGGACTCGGCAGTCACCGTCTCGTCGAGGGACGGCGTGCTGCGATCGAAGACTCGCGGTTCGTCCGGCCAGGAGGCCAGCAGTTCGGTCGCACCTTCCTCGGGGAGTAAGAGGCGCAGCGACATGGCGTCGACTCCTTACGACGGTGGGAGCGGGCAGTCGATCTGAGGATGGAACCGGTTCGGACAGCAGACGATGGAGTACGAGACCAAGCGCTCGGTCGGTAGGTAGTACACCCAGCTCACGTCGACACCACGGGGCAGTACGTCAGTGGCGTACTCCAGCTTGTCGTAGAGGGCGCAGTACGCCTGGAGGCGATCCGAACGGACGAACGGGGGGTTCTCCTCGTACTGCTTGGTCAACCAAGCAAGTGCGATACCCACATCGGACCACGTGCGATCGGTCGAGACCTGGTTCTTCTTCAAGAGCCAGCAGCCGGTCATGGTGGGCGGCACGTTTCCAGTAGCGAACTCCGAGGCAGCTTCCCGGTACCGGTCGAGGACTGCCTGCTGCTTCTTGTCCTCGGCGTCCAGGACCGAGGGCGGACCGTTGGGATGCGGAGGTCGACGGCCTCCCTCCTTGCCGTACACCGCCGATGGTCCGGTCCACGGTCCGTATCCGTGCCAGTGCCCTGACCAGCTCATTTGTGCCCTTCTGGAAGTGCGGGGCCGCCCCGCCGAAGCTGGGCGGCCCCTGTCCAGCCCTGGATGGGGAAGCGCCAGACTAGAGCGCCAGACCCCGCTTCTTGGCCCAGCCGATGACGAAGTCGTCGACCTCGGCCGCAGTGACGCGCAGCTCCTGGCCGACGCCCTCGGGCTTCGAGTCGCGCAGGGCGAAAGACTCCGCGGCGCTGGGGATGGCCGCGACGTCGATGCACGCTTCGTGCTCACCGCTGAGGTTGCCGCCGCAGAAGTTCTCGAATGCGCTGTCGTCGACCTCGGGGAGCGTGTAGAGGTTCTTCACGGATGGTCCTCCTTGCGCATCTGCTGTGCGGAGAGTCGTTCTCCGCGCCGTGCTGCACGTGCACCCACCCCGGCCCGGTCTGTCCTTCATCGGGGACCGCGAGGGCGGCCGACAGGACCAGGAGCGACACCAGGTAAGTCACCTGCTGCTGACGAAAAGTCACGAGACACCCGTCCCGCCCCTCTGCACATGGACATCCAGGAAGCGCCGCGTCATGAGGGCGGTCCAGCGCATGTGTTGTGGCTGCTCGGTTCGGAACGACCGTAGAGCGGTGCGCAACCAACTTCCAAGGGAATTGCGTCAGTTTGCAGCAGGCTAATTGACGACCTCTGACGTCTCCCCGAGCATCGGGCTGTCGCGCAATCTTGCGCAAGGCGGACGACAGGAGAACGACCATGAAGCTACGGTTCCTTGGTAAGAACTCCAAAGTGGGCGACTGCCCTACCCTCTACGCCACCGACCGTGGCACCTACCTCGTTCAGGGGTGGAAGGTCATCCCTGGTGACCCGCGATTGAGGCTCGACATTCCCGAGGGGAAGACGGCCGTGGAGGTTCCCGCCGAGCTGTTCGAGCACCTGGAGAAGGACGGTCTCCCCGCTGGGGAGTTCAAGCGTCTTGAGGACCCACTAATGGCCCTCACGCCGGGTGGTACGTACGTTGTGCAGGGCCGGAAGGTGACCGACCGCGAGACCCTGTCCCAGATGTCGATTCCGGACTACGAGGCCGTGGTCGAGGTTTCCAAGGCCGCGATCACAGACCTCTTGGAGGTACCACGTGGAGCTGCTCTCCAGCGCCGAGCGCAACCGGCTCATTGAGGCTGTCGCGCATGATGCCTTCCATCTGGAGCTGAGGGACGACTACTCGGTGCCACTGGAAGACGGGCCGTACGAGAAGTGGCTCGCGGGAGTGGTCGACAACGCCTTCATGGACTCGTGGCTGTCGATGGTTCGACGGCTCACCCAGGAGGGCAAGGTGGTTCGGCGGGTCCGTGTCGTGACCGAGCCGCACACCCCCTACGTCCGCTGGGAGCATGAGGGAACTCCGCTCAACGAGGAGGCCGGCGAGCAGATCCGATGGATGCCGCGCCACAAGGTGCCCCAGGGCCTCGTCTTTCCCGTCGACGGCAATGACTGGTGGCTCTTCGACGACAAGCTCTTGGCCGTCGGGCACTTCGACGACAACGGCAGGGTCCTCGGTTCCCAAGTGATCGACGATCCGGAGACGGTTGCCGGATGCGTCCGTGTCCGGGACCTGCTCTGGGACTCAGCAATCCAGCACTCCGAGTACACACCCTGACTGAGCAGTGAACAACCAGGCACAGGAGACCCGCGAGGCGTTGGGTGCCCGGCTGCGTGGATTCCGCAAGGACGCGGGGTTCACCAGCGGCCGGGCCTTCGCTGCTGTCACCGGCTGGCAGGAGTCCAAGGTCTCTCGCATCGAGAATGGCAAGCAGAATGCGAGCGAGGACGACATCCGGGTCTGGTGCGAGACCACCGGCCACTCGGCTGAGATCTCAGACCTGATCGCCACAGTCCGAAACATGGACGAGCTGTGGATGGAGTGGCGCCGGCAGCTCCAGGAGGGGACTGAGAACCGCCAGAAGAAGTCCCTGCCGCTCTACCGAAAGACCAAGGTGTTCCGGATCTGGGATCCTTCCACGATCTGGGGCACCATTCAGACTTCCGCCTATGCGGAGAGCATCTTTGAGCAGGTGTCGACTCTCTACGAGTCGCCGGCTGACACGGAAGCCGCCGTGGCCAGGCGCCTCGAACGGCAGTCGTACCTTTACAAGGGCGACCGAATCTTCAACGTGCTCCTTGGTGAGCAGGCCCTCTACTCGAACCACGGCGGGTCGGAGGTCATGAGGGCTCAGCTCGACCGATTGATGGCCGTGTTGACGCTCCCTCGACTCAGCCTGGGCATCGTCCCGCGGTCCGCCCCCCTTGCCCTCTGGGTCGGCCATGCCTTCTCGATGTTTGACGACAAACTCGTCATGGTGGAGACATACTCCGCAGAGATGTCTGTGACGCAGCCGAGGGAAGTCGACGTTTACCGGAAGGCGTTCGAGTTTCATCGGCAGTCCGCCGTTTATGGGCAGGCCGCTCGGGGGCTAATTCTGGCTGCTATCGACCACTTTGCACGCATGGGAAGGAGGAATCGTGACTGACGAACCGAATTGGGGTACAAGCACGGACACGAAGTCTGATCCTGGTGGTCTTCCGCGCGCTCGCGGTCCGCAAGTACCGGCGTGCCGCTGGTTGATGCGTCTACGCGGTTGCTCATGGCGGGCTTTGGCCGCGCCCGGCGTGCCTGGGCCCCCTCTCCGCCAAGCCTGGAGAGGGGGCTCACGCCATGCGCTGCCGCCCAGTTGAGGTGGGCGGAGCGTCAGCCGTCGATCTGCTTGGCGTACCCCAGGAAGGCGGCCCAGGCAGGGTGGGACGGAGTCAGGGTGCCCATGCCGTGGTTCTTCGTGTCACGGACCAGAATGCGAGATTGGTTGTCCGCGACCTCGACGCAGTCGTTGGTGTTGCCCCCGGAGTACGAAGACTTGTGCCAGTTCGGTGCTTCGTTCACTTGAACCTCTCCATCGCCTCGTAGATCAGGGCTGTGGACGCCTCCGCTGTCAGCGCGCTGGCAGCGAGCCGATCATAGACCCTCTGATACGACATCACCTCAGCTAGCTCCTCGGTGTAGTTACCGGTCGAGAACCCCTCGGTGTACGCGCCGCGGATCCCGTTGGCCAGGGTGACGAGCGTGAACGAACCGGCGATGACGTGCGGTGATCCGAGCGGGAGTATCCGGATGCTGGTGGTCGGGACTTCCTGGGCTTCCAGCAGCACCTTGAGCTGCGCCGCCATGATGAGGCGCGAACCGGTGCCGCGGAGGAGCACTGCTTCATCCACGATCGCCGCGAACCACGGCGGATCGTCCTGCTCCAGAATCCGCCGCCGCTCCATGCGTTGCTCGACGTATGTGTCGATCGCCCTGGGATCCGCGTCACCGGTGACCAACAGGGCGCGTGTGTAGTCGCCGGTCTGGAGAAGTGCGGGGATGGTCAACCTGAAGTCGTGGATCAGCCGGGCCTCCTCCTGTCGGCGCAGGAAGGGTTTGGCGTAGTCGCGAACGTTCTCCCGCTCCAGCAGCTTGACCAGATCGACCAACGATCCCGATCGCATGTTGAGCGTTCGCTCGATCTTCTCGGCCAGGCTCCGGTCCGGCGGCACTTCGCCCAGCTCGACTTCGGAGATCCGGGTCTGACTTACGAACACGCGCTGGGCGAGGTGCGCCTGTGTCCAGAGCTTCCTGCCTTCGGACTTGTCCATAGCGGCGCGAGCTTCCCGGACAAGGTGCCCGAGGTACTGCTCAAGGCTGTCGCCCGGCTCCAGTTCACGCGTTCTTGGCATATGCCTTTTACCTCTGTCGGACTCCGGTATTCAGCTACTGGTGAGCGTACCCGTAACCCGTAACTCTTCTATTCAGCAACGGGGTTGAGCCGAGGAAGGACGAATACATGTTCGCCAGCAACAAGCCCATGCCGACAAGAAAAGCCCCCTTCATTCCGCCCGGAGCCGAGATCGTGGACGAGGTCTACCTGGACCTGCGGGCGGCGCTGGAGGACGCCGGGGTCGACGTGGGGGAGCTCACGCTGGAGTTCGCGCAGGCCTGGGACCCCGCCGCCGGACGCCACGTCGACCTCCACACCATCCGGTTCGCCCGGGTCACCATCGCCGGGGCCAGGAAACTGACCGACCTCTGCCGGTCCGCGCGGAGGCGGTCGAGGTGAACTACAGAAAGGGCGAGGTCGTCGTGGACATGGCGCGGAACCTGGCGGGCCAGGTCAAGGACGTCCACGGAAACGTACTGACCCTGGCCCGCTCGGACGGCCGGGGTGTGTGGGAGCAGGAGACCGACCAGTGCAGGCCCGCAAGCTCCGTCGAGGCCGCGTCCCTCACCCCCGGCGGAGCCATCCGCGTCATCTCGTCCTCGCGGCGGCGACCCTGATCCTCACGACCCTGGCCGCCGGCGCCTTCTGCGCCGCGATGGCCGTCCAGTACGCGAGCCGGCACGGATGACCCCGAAACGGCGTTCCGGCCGCCGAGGTGCCGATCGCCCACCTCCCATGGGGGGCGGGCGTGGCTGGAAACGCGCCTAGACTCCCTCCATGGCACAGAAGATCGTCACCATCTACACCGATGACCTCACGGGTGAAGAAACCACCGAGGCGGCCACGCACCAGATCATCATCGACGGCGTGGCTTACGAGATCGACCTCGCTCCGGAGAGCTACGACAAGTTCCTCGAAGCGGTGGCCCCCTTCACCAAGGCCGGCCGTAGGGTCCGCTCCGGCAAGACGAAGGCGGCGCCCGCCCGGTCGAACGGCGCGGGTGGCAACGACACCGCGGCCATCAGGGCCTGGGCCAAGGAGAACGGCCACCACGTGAACGACCGCGGCCGCGTGCCCGCCGAGGTCCGCGAGGCCTACGAGAAGGCCGCGAAGCAGTAACGAAACCCGGCTGGGGGACGGCCTCCACGCCGCAGGGACACGACGCGAAGCCCCCGGCCGCTCGAAGGCGGCCGGGGGCTTCCTGGTGCGTACGGCGCTCTGTGCTTACAGCGCTCTGTGCTTACAGCGCTATGTGCGTACGGCGCTCTGTGCGTACGGCGCGATGCGCGCGCGGCGCGACGTCAGCCGTTGAAGGGCACGGCCGCGAGGATCTTCACCGAGGCCTTGTTGCCGTTGGGCAGCTCGTACTCGGCGTCCTCGCCGACCTTCTTGCCGTTCACGCCGGAGCCGAGCGGCGACTGCGGCGAGTACGTCTCGATCTCCGTCGAGGCGTACTCACGCGAAGCCATCAGGAATTCCAGGGTGTCGTCCGGGTCGCCGTCGAAGGCGATCGTGACGAGCATGCCGGGGGCCACGACGCCGTCCGCGGCGGGGGCCTCGCCGACCTTGGCGTGCTCGAGGAGCTGGGTCAGCTGGCGCACCCGGAGCTCCATCTTGCCCTGCTCCTCCTTGGCCGCGTGGTACCCGCCGTTCTCCCGGAGGTCACCCTCCTCACGGGCCGCCGCGATCTTTACGGCGATCTCCGTGCGCGCGGGACCAGACAGGTACTCCAGCTCGGCCTTGAGCTGGTTGTACGCCTCCTGGGTCAGCCAGGTGACGTTGTCGCTGGTCTGGGTCACAGGTGCTCCTCGTCGGTACTGGATATACAAAGCATCGCCCTACCCAGAAGCATGTGCCTGGTTGGGTGGGCGAAACCACGAGCCTAACAATTCCGGTGCCCCAGGGGGAGGACATAAACCGCTAGAACTTCATCAACGCAGGTCAGAAGCGGTGCGTCGGCACTGTTGACCGGCCGGGCGGGCGACAGGCGGCGTGACGGACGGCGCGAAAGGCCTCAGTCGGACTGGCAGCTGACCAGATCGGCGGCGGTCGCCCGCGAGGTGGTGGTGATCGTGACGACCTTGTCGACCTGCTTGACCGGCTCGTCGAACCGGAAGTCCGCGCGGCCCACGTCGTCCCCGCTGGTCTGCTGGGCCCGCAGGGTGCAGGTGCCCTTGGCGTCCTTGTCCTTGACGACCTCCAGGTGCACCTCGACCGAGGTGTCCGAGACCACCTTGAACTTGATGACCTGCGCGGAGAGGGACTGGCCGCCCACGTAGTCGGCGCCGATCCAGACGATCACGCCGAGCAGCGCGGCGCCGAGCACCGAGCCGATGATCTTCAGCTTGCGGTCCGCGCGCTCGTCCGCCGAGCGCCCGTAGCGCCCCTGGGGAAGCTGCTCGCGCACAGCGGCCATGATCGTCCTCCTGCTGGTGGGGATACCCGGAATTTTCCGTCCCCCGATTCGGTCACTATAGAAGCCGCCCCGTGCGCGGATCACAGAGGGCGCCCCGTTTACTTACTGAGTCACCGAGGATCGAGTCTTGACTGAGCAGCTGCGACTGATGGCCGTGCACGCCCACCCCGACGACGAGTCGAGCAAGGGCGCGGCCACCATGGCGAAGTATGTGTCCGAGGGGGTGGACGTGCTGGTCGTGACCTGCACGGGAGGCGAGCGCGGCTCCATCCTCAACCCCAAGCTCCAGGGCGACGCCTACATCGAGGAGCACATCCACGAGGTCCGCAAGCGGGAGATGGACGAGGCCCGCGAGATCCTCGGCGTCAGCCAGGAGTGGCTCGGTTTCGTCGACTCGGGCCTGCCCGAGGGCGACCCGCTGCCGCCGCTGCCCGAGGGCTGCTTCGCCCTGGAGGACGTCGACGTCGCGGCCGGCCGCCTGGTCCGCTCCATCCGTCACTTCCGTCCGCAGGTCATCACGACGTACGACGAGAACGGTGGCTACCCGCACCCCGACCACATCATGACCCACAAGATCACGATGGTGGCGTTCGACGGGGCGACCGACACCGAGAAGTACCCCGAGGCCGAGTTCGGCCCGGTTTACCAGCCGCAGAAGCTCTACTACAACCAGGGCTTCAACAAGCCGCGTACGGTCGCCCTGCACGAGGCGCTCCTGGCCCGCGGCATGGACTCGCCCTACGGTGACTGGCTGGAGCGGTGGAAGGAGTTCGGCCGCGCCGAACGCACCCTGACCACGCATGTTCCCTGCGCCGAGTTCTTCGAGATCCGGGACAAGGCGCTGATCGCGCACGCCACGCAGATCGACCCCGACGGCGGCTGGTTCCGCGTTCCGCTCGACCTCCAGAAGGACGTCTGGCCGACCGAGGAGTACGAGCTGGCGAAGTCGCTCGTGGACACTTCCCTCCCCGAGGACGACCTCTTCGCGGGCGTACGCGACAATGCCTGATATGAGCGCAAGCCTCGCAATGACGCACCTGGTCCCGCTGGCCGCCGAACTCGACGATGACAAGGTGACGCCCGGCGTCCTCGGGTTCATCGTCTTCGCGGCACTCGCCCTCGGCGTGTGGATGCTGATGAAGTCGATGAACCGCCACATGGGGAAGGTCGACTTCGAGGAGACCCCGGACCCGGCAGCCGAGAAGCCGGCCCCGGCCAAGGGCGCCGCGAACAAGGCCTGACCCCCCGGCCCGCCGCGCCCGCGCCCGTCGAGGACGCGGGGCGGGCGGCTTACGGCCGTGGGCCGGGGCGTCAGCGGCCCGTCGACGCCACCGGCACCCCCATGACCTCGCGGGCGTGCCGGTCCGGGACCATGCCCAGCTGCCAGGCCTGCCAGCCCGCCTCAAGGGAGACACCGCGCTCCAGCATGAGCGCGAAGGCCTCCGCGCAGTCCTCCAGCTTGCCGTCGCGGGCGTCGTGTACGGCGCGCAGCAGCTGGGCGACCTCCTCCTGCGCGACCGCGGTCCCGACGTCCACCCCGCCGGCGCCCGCGTACGGCAGCAGCGTGCAGCGCAGGAAGCGCGACCAGTCGCCGCCGCGCCGGTCGTCGTACGAGGCGAACAGCGCGGTCGCCTCGTCGCACAGGGTGAGCGCCGGGCCGGGACGGTTGTTCCCGGCGTCGATCAGCGCCAGCTCAAGACAGGTCCAGGCCTCGCCGTGCGCCACCCCGATGCGGTGGAAGTCGGCGCGCGCGTCGACCAGGAGCTGCCGGGCGAAGCCGGAGTTGCGCAGATTGCCGGTCTGCGCGGCCCGCTGATCGCGGGTGACCCGGCCCGAGTGGTGGCGGGCGCAGGCGAGCCCGTACACGTCCCGCATGCGCGAGAACATGGTGCGGGCCCGCTCCAGCTCACGCACCGCCTGGTCGCGGTCGCCCCGCTCCTCCAGGGCCTGGCCCAGGTAGTACAGCGTCCACGCCTCGCCCCGCGCGTCCTCCTGCTCGCGGTGGCGCGACAGTGCCTGACGCAATCCGTCGACCGCGGCCGTCGCGTCGCGCTCGACGAGCCGGGCCCGCGCCAGCTGCGTCAGCGCCCACGCCTCGCCGCGCCCGTCCCGTGTACGCCCGTACAGATCGAGCGCGGTACGCAACTCGCTTTCCGCGCGCGGCACTTCACCGGTGCGCAGAAAGAGCTGGCCGAGCTGGAAGTGGGTCCACGCCTCGCCATGCAGCGACTCGTTCTCGCGGTGCAGGGCGAGCGCGGTGTCCAGCAGGGCCTGCGCGGTGGCGAGGTTGGAGCGGTCTCGCTCGACGGCCGCGAGGGCGTGCAGCGACCAGGCGCGGTCGCCGGACAGCTCCTCGCCGGCCTGGAGGTCGATCGCCTCACGCAGCCGGGCCGCGGCCTCCGCCAGGTTGCCCTGGTGGTGCAGGGTGATGCCGAGTGAGCACAGCGCGAGCGCCTGACCCGCGTCGTGCTGCGCCTCGCGGTACAGGTTGACCACCGAGGACAGCGTCGTACGCGCCGTGTCGAGCTCGCCGAGCTGGCGGGCCGCGATGCCGGTGCGCCACTGCACGGACCGTACGAGCAGGCCCTGGTCGACGGCGTGCGTCAACTCGCTGATCTCGCCCAGGCGGTAGAGGTCGCCGCGCAGCAGGCAGTAATCGCACAGCGCGCCGAGCAGGCTGAGGACGGCCTCCTGGTCGACGCCCTCGGCCTGCCGCAGGGCCGCCGTGATGAAGCTCGACTCGTCGTCCAGCCAGCGCAGCGCCGCGTCGAGGGAGGGGAAGCCGTGGCCGCCGAACTGTCCGGCCCGGGTCGACATCTTGCCGTCGACCATGCGGCCCACCGCGTCCGCGAGCTCTGCGTAGTTACGGATCAGGCGTTCCTGCGCGGCGACCCGCTCGGTCTGCTCCTCCTCGTCGGCGAGGCGGGCGTCGGCGAAGGCCCGTACGACGTCGTGCAGCCGGTAGCGGCTGCCGCGTACGTGGTCGATGAGCCCGGCGCCGGCGAGCGCCGTGAGCTGGCGCTGTGCCTCCTGCTCGTCCGCGCCGAGCAGCGCGGCAGCGGCGGCCGCGCCCAGCGAGGCCCGCCCGGCGAGCGCGAGGCGGCGCAGCAGACGCCGGGCCGGCTCGGACTGGTCGGTGTAGCGCAGCCACAGGGCCCGCTCGTTGGGCGCCACCGGACCGTACGCCCCGAGATCCGCGGCGAGTGCCCGCGCGGAGCGCGGCCCCAGCGAAGAGCCGGCGATGCGCAGCGCCAGCGGAAGCCCGCCGCACAACTGCCGGACCAGTTCCGCCGATTCACCGTCGTAGGGCCCTGTGTCCTTCTCCTCGGCGGCCTCCCGCAGCAGCTCCTCGGCGCCCGCCGCGTCCAGTGGCTCGACCGGCAGCTGGTGGACCCACGCCGGGAAGTCGGCGGGCAGATCGAGCGGCTGGGTCGAGGTGACGAGGACCAGGCCCTCGGAGCGCTGCGGCACCAGGGCGGCCACCTGCTCGGCGTCATCGGTGTCGTCGAGGACGACGGTGACCGCGAGGCCCGTCAGATGCTGGTGGTAGAGCTCGGCGAGACGGCGTACCTGCTGCTCGGGCGAGGACCGCTCACGGAACAGGAGCTGCTCGCGGGGCGCGCCGAGCCGGTTGAGCAGGTGGAGCAGCGCGTCCCGGGTGGGCAGGGGCTGCTCACCCGCGAGGGCGCCGCCGCGCATGTCGACCAGGCAGGCGCCGCGGAACTGGTCGCGCAGACCGTGCGCCGCCCGCAGCGCGAGGGTGCTGCGGCCCGACCCCGGCGCGCCGTGCAGGACCACGACCACCGGACGGGTCTCGGTCGAGGCGCGCGCGGCCTGCACCCACTGCCCGATCCGCGCCAGTTCGGCCCGCCGACCCGCGAACGGGCCCTGCGCGTCGGGCAGATGACCGAACGACTGCTCAAGGACCGACCTGCGCCGGGCCGCCGCGCTCTTGTCGGTGCCGCGCAACTGCGTCGGCACCTTCTTCTTCTGCTGCGGCTTGGGGGTCACCGCCCGCTGCTGGTCGAGGAAGGGCCGGATGCCGCGCACCTCAAGGGCGGTCAGCCACTCAAGGCGCAGCTGTTCCGGGCCGCCCGGCTGGCCGAGCGCGCCGGCCCTGCGGTGCGCGGCCGGTACGTGCGAGAGGGTCACCTTGGCGACCGTCGCCGCGGCCCCGGCCACCATCACGGCCGCGCCCGCGCCCACCGCGCCACCCGCGCCGAGCCCGAGCGCGATATCGACCACAATGGCGCCGAGTGCCCCAACTCCCGTGGCCACCAGACCCGTTGCGCCGCCGTCCCGCCGAAACCGCTCCCCGAACGAGAGCTGCCCGATCGCCGCCTCGTCCAGCGCCTGCGTATAAGCCGCGTACTCCTCCGCCGCGCTCCGCGCCAACGCGTCCAGCGCGCCCCGGCCGCGCGAGAGCAGCGCGCTGCCGTCGGACCGCCCGCCGGAGCGCCGCACCTCTTCCTCCACGGCCCGCACCAACAGCCTCTCGGCCTCGGCCCGATGGCTGTCCCGCATATACGTCCCCCTCAAGAGAGCCCCGT
The DNA here is from genome assembly GCF_040651795.1 of Streptomyces sp. NPDC048361. NCBI lineage: Bacteria > Bacillati > Actinomycetota > Actinomycetes > Kitasatosporales > Streptomycetaceae > Streptomyces > Streptomyces sp. NPDC048361. The sequence continues at coordinate 85,371 of NZ_JBEZKW010000015.1, read as the reverse complement.
CGTCCGCGTGCCCGTCCAGTGTCGTGGGTGACGTGGCTCGGCGCGAGGGAGTCGGGGGATCATCTCCCTTGTGGGGAGCGAGGTTCTCGCGGCACAGGTGCACACCGAGGGCGCCGACCGTGCGCGCCCGCGCGCCGGGGCGCGAAGATCCGCAGGCCACGCCCGGCCCACCCGGCCCCAGAAAGAGCCCCTTATGAGACCCCGGTTCCCGCTCGCCGCGCCCCTTGCCGTTCTGTGCGCTCTCTCGCTCTCTCGCTCTCCGGGTGCGGCGAGCTGATGGGTGGACTGCCCGCCTACGACAAACCGGTCTCCGAGAGACAGCTCGTCGGCACGTGTCGAGGTGGTTGTCAGCTGATCTGCGTGTGCATCCAGGCGGGCGCCACCATCTCGGCGGTCATGGTGTGCCTCCTTCGAAGAGCCGTGGCGGTCCGGCGCTGCCGAGCCCAGCGTACTGGCGCTGTGACGCTCAGACGTCCGGAGCGGGCGTTGTGAGAGGCTGGGCCGCATGAACCGGTTGGCTGGTGTGACCTCGCCGTATCTGCTTCAGCACGCTGACAATCCGGTCGACTGGTGGCCCTGGACGCCGGAGGCGTTCGAGGAGGCGCGGCGGCGGGGCGTGCCCGTGCTGCTGTCGGTCGGCTACTCCGCGTGCCACTGGTGCCATGTCATGGCGCACGAGTCCTTCGAGGACGACGCCACGGCCGCCTACCTCAACGAGCACTTCGTCAGCGTCAAGGTGGACCGCGAGGAGCGGCCCGATGTCGACGCCGTCTACATGGAGGCCGTGCAGGCCGCCACCGGTCAGGGCGGCTGGCCCATGACGGTGTTCCTCACGGCCGATGCCGAGCCGTTCTACTTCGGTACCTACTTCCCGCCCGAGCCACGCCACGGGATGCCGTCGTTCCGGCAGGTCCTCGAGGGCGTGCGGGCGGCCTGGACGGACCGGCGGGACGAGGTCGGAGAGGTCGCGGGCAGGATCGTCCGTGATCTCTCGGCCCGTGAACTGGCCGGCGGCGGCTCCGGGTTGCCCGGCGAGGCCGAACTCTCGCAGGCCCTGCTGGGCCTGACCCGCGACTACGACGAGCAGCACAGCGGCTTCGGTGGCGCGCCCAAGTTCCCGCCGTCGATGTCCCTGGAGTTCCTGCTGCGCCACTACGCGCGCACCGGCGCGGAAGGCGCGCTCCAGATGGCCGCCGACACCTGCGAGGCGATGGCCCGCGGCGGCATCTACGACCAGCTCGGCGGCGGCTTCGCCCGCTACTCGGTCGACCGCGCGTGGGTCGTGCCGCACTTCGAGAAGATGCTGTACGACAACGCCCTGCTGTGCCGGGTCTACACCCACCTGTGGCGCGTCACCGGCTCCGAACTCGCGCGCCGCGTCGCCCTGGAGACCGCCGACTTCATGGTGCGCGAGCTGCGCACCAACGAGGGCGGGTACGCCTCCGCGCTCGACGCCGACAGCGACGACGGCAGCGGACGGCACGTCGAGGGGGCGTACTACGTGTGGACGCCCGCGCAGCTCGCCGAGGTGCTGGGCGAGCGGGACGGCGAGGCTGCGGCGCGGCACTTCGGGGTGACGGCGGAGGGTACGTTCGAGGAGGGCGCCTCGGTGCTTCAACTCCCCTCGGACGGCGGCCCGTTGGACAGTTCCGTACGGGGTCGGTTGCTGGCGGCGCGCGAGCTGCGGGAACGGCCGGGCCGGGACGACAAGGTGGTCGCGGCGTGGAACGGCCTGGCCGTCGCGGCGCTCGCCGAAGCCGGCGCGCTCTTCGACCGGCCGGATCTGATCGAGCGGGCGACGGAGGCGGCGGATCTGCTCGTACGGGTCCACATGGACGCCCACGCGCGGCTCACCCGCACCTCGCGGGACGGCCGCGCCGGTGCGAACGCGGGGGTGTTGGAGGACTACGCCGACGTCGCGGAGGGCTTCCTCGCGCTGGCGTCGGTGACGGGCGAGGGGGTGTGGCTGGAGTTCGCGGGGTTCCTGCTCGACATCGTGCTCGACCAGTTCGTCGGCGAGGAGGGCGCGCTGTACGACACCGCGCACGATGCGGAGCAGCTCATCCGGCGCCCCCAGGACCCCACGGACAGCGCGACGCCCTCCGGGTGGACGGCGGCGGCCTCCGCCCTGCTGAGCTATGCGGCGCACACCGGGTCCTCGGCGCACCGGGAGGCGGCGGAGGGGGCGCTCGGGGTGGTCCGGGCGCTCGGGCCGCGGGCGCCGCGGTTCATCGGGTGGGGGCTCGCGGCGGCCGAGGCGGTGCTCGACGGGCCCCGGGAGGTGGCGGTGGTGGGCGCGCCCACCGATCCCCTGACGGGGGCGCTGCACCGTACGGCGTTGCTCTCGGCTGCGCCGGGCGCGGTGGTGGCGGTGGGGGTGCCGGAGGGAGAGTTCCCGTTGCTCGCGGGGCGGGGGCTGGTGGGCGGGGCTTCGGCGGCGTATGTGTGCCGCCACTTCACGTGCGAGTCCCCGGTGACCACCCCGGACGCCCTGGCAGCCGCCCTGACCTGACCCCCTGGGGCTCCGCCGCAGACCAGACCCCGGTTCGCGCCTTGAGGGCGCTCGTCCTCAAACTCCCCCCAGGGCCGGGGAAAGCCCGGCCGGGGATGGGCCTACGGCTGGGTCAGGGGGAGGCCTGACTCCAGGGCGTCCAGGGTGCGGTCGATCAGGGTCAGGATGTCGTCCCGGTGGTCACGTTCCGCCCAGTACACCGTCGTCTCGTGGAGCGCCCCGAGCACCGCCATCGCGAACACCCGCACCTCCAGATCGACCTCCCTCCCGCTCCGCTCCGCGAGCACCTCGCAGAGCTGCCGGCTCGTCGAGGCCATCGACTCCATCATCCGGGCCCGCAGCGCAGGCACCTCCACCATCAGCCGGGTCCGCTGCACCGTCTCCTCGCGGTCGTCGAGCAGCGAGAGCCGGATCGCCTCGGTCACCACGTACCGCAGCGAGCGCAGCGGAGGCTCCCCGGCCGGCCGGGACCGCATCTCCCGCAGCAGGATCGGATCGAACTCGTCGGTGAGGACGATGTCCTCCTTGGTCGGGAAGTAGCGGAACACCGTGGAGGGCGAGACCTCCGCCGCCTCCGCGATCTGCTCGACCGTCGTGGCCTCGTACCCCTGCTCCGCGATCAACCGATACGTGGCCCGGCGGATCGCGATGCGCGTCTTGATCTTCTTGCGTTCGCGCAGGCTCAGCTGCGGCCGAAGGTTCTCGGCGAGCGCGCCGGCTGGGCCGTCCGGGCCGGCGGGACCGTCCGGATCGGCGGCGGGGCTGGTACGGGAGGTGGCGGCCATGGTCGTCATTGTCCGGTATCCGGCATCGGGCGGGGTTGAGCGGCGACCGCCCGCGGGCACGGCAAAGGCCCCGGCGCAGTACGCGCCGGGGCCTTGAGGCGACGGAGGCCGGGGCGGGGGCTACCCGTGCTGGTAGGCCACCAGCGAGATCCCCACGTAGTGCACGACGAACGCCGCCAGCGTCAGGGAGTGGAAGACCTCGTGGAAGCCGAAGAAGCGCGGTGACGGGTTCGGGCGTTTGAGGCCGTAGATGACGCCGCCCGCGCTGTAGAGCAGCCCGCCCACGACGACCAGGACCAGCACCGCGATGCCGCCGGTACGCATGAAGTCGGGCAGGAAGAAGACCGCGGCCCAGCCCATCGCCAGGTAGCACGGGGTGTAGAGCCAGCGCGGGGCGCCGATCCAGAAGACGCGGAAGACGATGCCGGCCGCGGCGGCGGCCCAGATCGCCCAGAGCAGGACCCGGCCGGTGGAGCCGGGCAGCAGGCGCAGGGTGAGCGGGGTGTAGGTGCCCGCGATGATGAGGAAGATGTTGGCGTGGTCAAGGCGGCGCAGGATCGCCTCGCCGCGCGGGCCCCAGGTGCCCCGGTGGTAGAGGCCGCTGACCCCGAAGAGCAGACAGGCCGTCAGGGCGAAGATCCCGCAGGCGATCCGTGCCTTCGCGGAACCCGCGAACGCCGTCAGCACCAGACCCGAGATCAGTGCGGCCGGGAACATCCCGGCGTGGAGCCAGCCACGCATCTTCGGTTTCACCATCTGCGTCACCGGGTCGATCGCGTGTGCCATCACCTGATCAGTCATGGTCCGCATGCTACCTACGCCTCCGTAAGTTACGCATAGGTACGGCCCGTGACTCAGGGTCGGGCGGCCGCCGGGTAAGTGAACGGCAAATGGCAGTTAAGAAGGCGGTAAGTGGTGATGCTCACGTGAGAGGCCCCCTGGACATATGGGCGAACGACGCGGAAGATCAGATGAGTGCGGTCGGCACCGGATGAGCGCCAAGAGGATCCACGGGGTCAAGCATCCGGGTCGCAGCCCCCACGGGGCGGCAATGAAGTAGTACGTCAAACCCTCCCGAAGACCTCATCTAGGAGCGATCGTGGCGCGCGATATCGCGGCTCCCCTCTCTGTCCCCACCAAGCACCAGGAACTGATCTCGTGGGTCAACGAGATCGCGGAACTGACCCAGCCCGACAGTGTGGTCTGGTGCGACGGATCCGAGGCCGAGTACGAGCGCCTGTGCGGAGAGCTCGTCGCCAAGGGCACGTTCAAGAAGCTGGACGAGACCAAGCGCCCCAACTCGTACTACGCCGCCTCCGACCCGCGCGACGTCGCCCGGGTCGAGGACCGTACCTTCATCTGCTCCGAGAAGGAGGAGGACGCGGGCCCGACCAACCACTGGAAGGCCCCCGCCGAGATGAAGGAAATCTTCACCGGCGAGAACGGCGTCTTCCGCGGGTCGATGCGCGGGCGCACGATGTACGTCGTCCCGTTCTGCATGGGCCCGGTCGGCTCGCCGCTCTCCGCGATCGGCGTCGAGATCACCGACTCCGCGTACGTCGCCGTGTCGATGCGCACCATGACCCGCATGGGACAGCGGGTCCTGGACGAGCTCGGCACCGACGGGTTCTTCGTGAAGGCCGTCCACACCCTGGGCGCCCCGCTCGCCGACGGCGAGGCCGACGTGCCGTGGCCCTGCAACACCACCAAGTACATCTCGCACTTCCCCGAGTCGCGCGAGATCTGGTCCTACGGCTCGGGCTACGGCGGCAACGCCCTGCTCGGCAAGAAGTGCTACGCGCTGCGCATCGCCTCCGTCATGGCGCGCGACGAGGGCTGGCTCGCCGAGCACATGCTCGTGCTCAAGCTGACCCCGCCGAACGGCGAGGCCAAGTACGTCACCGCAGCCTTCCCGAGCGCCTGCGGCAAGACCAACCTCGCCATGCTGGAGCCGACGATCCCCGGCTGGAAGGTCGAGACGATCGGCGACGACATCGCCTGGATGCGCTTCGGCGAGGACGGCCAGCTGTACGCGATCAACCCCGAGGCCGGCTTCTTCGGCGTCGCGCCCGGCACCGGCGAGCACACCAACGCCAACGCCATGAAGACCCTGTGGGGCAACTCCGTCTTCACCAACGTTGCGCTCACCGACGACGGCGACGTGTGGTGGGAGGGCATGACCGAGACGACGCCCGCGCACCTCACGGACTGGAAGGGCAACGACTGGACGCCCGCGTCCGACACCCCGGCCGCCCACCCCAACGCCCGCTTCACCACGCCGGCCGGGCAGTGCCCGACCATCGCGCCGGAGTGGGAGGACCCCAAGGGCGTGCCGATCTCGGCCATCCTCTTCGGTGGCCGCCGCGCCTCCGCGGTGCCGCTGGTGACGGAGTCCTTCGACTGGAACCACGGCGTCTTCCTCGGCGCGAACGTCGCGTCCGAGAAGACCGCCGCCGCCGAGGGCAAGGTCGGCGAGCTGCGCCGCGACCCGTTCGCGATGCTGCCGTTCTGCGGCTACAACATGGGCGACTACATGGCCCACTGGGTCAAGGTCGGCGCCACTGCCGACGCGGCCAAGCTGCCGAAGATCTACTACGTGAACTGGTTCCGCAAGAACGACGCGGGCAAGTTCGTGTGGCCCGGCTTCGGCGAGAACAGCCGCGTCCTGAAGTGGATCGTGGAGCGCCTCGAAGGCAAGGCCGAGGGCGTCGAGACCCCGATCGGCATCCTGCCGACCAAGGAGTCCCTCGACACCGACGGGCTCGACCTGCCGGAGGACGACCTCGACTTCCTGCTCAAGGTCGACACCGAGATCTGGCGCGAGGAGGCGGCCCTGGTCCCCGAGCACCTCAACACCTTCGGCGACCACGCGCCCAAGGAGCTGTGGGACGAGTACCGCGCCCTGGTCGCCCGCCTCGGCTGAACCCCGCCTCCTCGAAACCCCCTCGGGCCCCGGCCGCCTGTTCTGGCACGGCCGGGCCCGCGGTGAACGCGGCGGGTCGGTTCGACATCCGCCCTGACCTGTGGGGTCACTCGTGACCCGCCGCGCATCGGCCGGCCCCCGGAGCCCCCTCACGGCTCCGGGGGCCGGCCCCTTTTCGCGGTCGCAGGCCCGGGCTCAGCTCATCAGCCAGGCCCCCGCTCCCAGCGCGGCCAGCACGGCCACGACCGTCAGATTGATGTGCTTGTGCGCGAGGAAGACCGCCGCGAACTCGCGGAGCGTCGCACTGGGCCAGAAGTACGCCGCCGTGGCCGCCCCCACGACCTGCCCGTCGACGCCGGTGGCGCGGGCCGTCAGCGCCGCCCGGAACGCGTGGTAGTTGTTGGTCACGATGACGCAGGTGTAGTCGGGCGACCCGGCGGACATCAGCTCCGCGCTGTAGCGCAGGTTCTCCTCGGTCGTACGGGAGCGGTCCTCGCGCAGGATGTACTCGGCGGGGACACCCCGCGCGGCCAGATACTCGGCCATCGCGTGCGCTTCGGGCACCTGCTCGTCGGAGCCCTTGCCGCCCGACACGATGATCAACGGGCTGTTGCCGCGCGCGAGTTGGGCGTCGTACACCCGTCGCGCGCGGTCGAGCCGGCTGGCGAGCAGCGGCGGCACCTGGTCGCCTTCGGCCAGCCCGCAGCCGAGGACGACCACGTAGTCGAGGTTCTTGCGCGGCTGGAGGCGCCCGTACAGGAAGGCGTAGGCGATGAAGCAGAAGAACAGGAACGACACATAGCCGACGATCAGGGTGAGGGTGACGCCGGCGATCGCCAGGGTGCGGGAGCCGCTCGCCACGGCGGTGATGAGCAGGGCCACGAGGCCGAGGATGCCGAGGCCGGCCAGGAGGGAGAGCAGGTTGGCCGGGCTGCGGCCCTCCCGGCGGATCATCTTCACGCCGTTGGCGAGCAGCAGGAACGGCAGCGTGCACGCGCCGAGCACCGGCACCAGGAGCAGCGCCACCGTGGCCCACTTGAGGACCGGATGCGCGGGGCCGGTCGTGTCGTCGACCAGGACGAGCAGGGCGAGGGTCAGGAAGACGACGGCGAGGCCGAGGTAGACGGCGTTGCTGAAGCGGCGGCGGTCACGCAGCACGCCGATGCCGAACAGGACGAGGAACAGAGCCGCGAGGGCATAGGCGAACACGCCCACATGGTAGGCACGAGGGGGCAGTCGTGCGGGGGCTGGGCCTGGCCCAGCCCCCGCACACCATCAGGGGCACCCGGTCCGCGGACCTCCGCGGCTCGCGGACCGGGGCCGATCAGGGGCCGCTCAGGAGGCGGCGGTGAGAGCGGCGGCCGCTGCGTGGGCGTCCATGCGCTCCGCGGCCAGGATCGCCGACGCGGTGTCCGCGCGCGAGGCGGCGACGACCAGGGCGCGGCCCGCGAGCGCGTGCGCGCGGGTGTGCAGGGCGTCGGAGCCGGCGCCGCTGAGCCCGGCGTGGCGCACCGGAGGGAGGCCGCCGCGCAGCCGGGCGACCTGGCGGGCGATGGCGTCGCCGGCCTCGGTGAGCCCCAGCTCGTCGGTGACGGCGAGCAGCGCGGAGAGGTGGCCGGCCAGCTGGATGTCCAGCTCGTCCTCGCGGGAGCGGTGCGGGATGCGTTCGCTGTCGGCGGCCATCGTGCGGTGGACCGACTTGGCGCGGATCGGCTCGTACATGGGAATGGCCTCCTGAACGTTTCAGGAAGCCATCCTAGCTTAGATTCTGTCTAAAGTTGAGCCCGTCCCAGCGTGCGATCGAGGTCCGCCGGGGCGGGCTGCTACATCTGGCTGTAGCCGTCGAGGAACTTCCCGATCCGCGTCACCGCGTCCGCCAGATCCTTCGCGGCCGGCAGCGTCACGATGCGGAAGTGGTCGGGCTCGGGCCAGTTGAAGCCGGAGCCGTGCACCACCATGATCTTCTCGGCCCTGAGCAGGTCGAGGACCATCTGCCGGTCGTCCTTGACCTTGTAGACGTCCGGGTCGAGACGCGGGAACAGATACAGCGCGCCCTTCGGCTTCACACAGGTCACGCCGGGGATCTGCGTCAGCAGATCGTACGCCGTGTCGCGCTGCTCCAGGAGGCGGCCGCCCGGCAGCACCAGCTGCTCGATCGACTGCCGGCCGCCGAGCGCGGTCGCCACCGCGTGCTGGGACGGCATGTTCGCGCACAGGCGCATGTTGGCGAGGATGGTCAGGCCCTCGATGTACGAGGACGCGTGGGCCTTCGGCCCGCACACCGCGAGCCAGCCCGAGCGGTAGCCGGCCACCCGGTAGTTCTTCGAGAGCCCGTTGAAGGTGAGCACCATCAGGTCGGGGGCGATCACCGCGGTCGGGGTGTGGGTGGCGCCGTCGAACAGGATGCGGTCATAGATCTCGTCCGAGCAGACCACCAGGTTGTGGCGGCGGGCGATCTCGGTGAGGCCGCGCAGCATCTCGTCGTCGTACACCGCACCCGTCGGGTTGTTCGGGTTGATGATGACGATGGCCTTGGTGCGGTCGGTGACCTTGCGCTCGATGTCGGCGAGGTCCGGCATCCAGTCGGCCTGCTCGTCGCAGCGGTAGTGCACGGCGGTGCCGCCCGCGAGGGAGACGGAGGCCGTCCACAGCGGGTAGTCCGGCGCCGGCACGAGCACCTCGTCGCCGTCGTCGAGCAGCGCCTGCATCGACATCTGGATCAGCTCCGAGACGCCGTTGCCGATGTAGACGTCCTCGACGCCGAGCTCGATGCCCTTGGTCTGGTAGTGCTGCATCACCGCGCGGCGCGCGGACAGCAGGCCCTTCGCGTCGCCGTAGCCGTGCGCGCCCGACAGATTGCGGAGGATGTCCTCCAGGATCTCGGGCGGGCACTCGAAGCCGAACGCCGCGGGGTTGCCGGTGTTCAGCTTGAGGATGCGGTGGCCCTGCGCTTCGAGGCGCATCGCCTCTTCGAGCACCGGGCCCCGGATCTCGTAACAGACATTCGCGAGCTTCGTCGACTGGATCACCTGCATGACGGCCACCTTACGGGCGCGTTTCGCGGCGTGCGGCGTGTTTTGGGGCCGCTCGGGTGGGGGAGAGGGCGCCGGTCGTCCCTGCTTCCCTTGCCCCGGCTTCCATCGCAATGTGGCGGGGATGGGTGGGGCGGGGGGAGTGGGGGTTGGGGGGTGGGCTGGGCTTGGAATGCGGGTGCGGCCGGCCGGGGGTGAGATCTTCCCCACCCCGCGCCCGCCCCGCGCCCGCCGTGGCCCGGCCGTTCGGTACGGAGTGCCCGACAGGGGCGCGGGGAGCGCGACGCGGATTGAGCCACGTCCGGCCCGGCGGTGTTGTGCCGGGGCGCGGGGTGTTCCTAGCGTCCTGTGCGCGGCCGCACGTCCGTCGCTCCGTACGCACCTGGAGGCAGTGGCCATGACCGTGACCGACCGGCCCCATGGACGGCTGCGCTGGCGGAGGCTGCTCGCCGCCGCGCGGCGGGAGTACGACGCCCCCGCTCCCCACTACGACAAGGTGATCGAGCTGCTCGACCAGGTGGTGGGCTCCGCCGGGCCCGGCGCCGCGCGGCGCAGCGCCAAGGCCCTGCAGGCCCTCGCTCTCACCCAGCTCGCCTACTCGGCCGAGTACGGCCCGCTGCGTACCGTCTATCTGACGGCGGCGCGCGAACTGGCGACGGGACCCGTCAGCGGGCCGCGCCCGTCCGCCGCACCGAGCGGCCCGCCAGGACGTCGGTCCGCTTTCCGTCCTCGATGACGAACTTGCCGTCGATCAGGACGTATGGGATGCCGACGGGCAGGGTGCGCGGGGCCGCGAAGGTGGAGCCCGCGGCGACGGTGTCCGGGTCGAACAGGACGAGGTCCGCGCGGTAGCCCTCGCGGACCAGACCCCGGTCGGGCAGCCGCAGACGTGCGGCCGGGCGCGCGGTGAGATGGGCGACGGTCTCTTCGAGCGACAGGACACCCAACTCCCGTGCGTAGTGCCCGAGATAGTGCGGGAACGTGCCGTAGGCGCGCGGATGCGGCTTGACTCCCTGGAGGATGCCGTCGCTGCCACCGGTGTGCACGGGGTGGCGCATGATGGCCCGCACGTTCTCCTCGTGGCCGACGTGCTGGAGAATCGTGGAGCCCAGCTCGTCGTCGACGAGCAGCCGGCGCGCGGTGGCCCAGGGCGTCTCGCCGCGCAGGGCGGCCGTCTCGGCCACCGTCCTGCCGACGCAGTCGCCGAGCGCGGGGTGGCTCACGCCGGAGATCTCGATGGTGTTCCAGTCGATGGGCACGCCGTGACAGCCGTCCGCTCCGATCACCTCCATGTGGTGCCGGACGCGCTCGGCGCTCCCGTCGTCGCGGAGCCGCGCCAGAATGGCCTCGGGCCCGCCCTTACTGGCCCAACTGGGCAGCATCGCCACGAGTGTTGTGCAGCCGGGGGTGTACGGGTACGTGTCGAGCGAAATGTCGGCGCCGGCGGCGAGGGCGCCGTCGAGCAGGGCGAGCAGCTCGGGCGCGCGGCCCTCGTTCACGTCGAAGTTCATCGTGGCGTGGGCGAGATGGAGGGCACAGCCGGCGTCCTGGGTGAGCCGCGTCATCTCCTCGTACGCTGCGAGGGCGCCGGCGCCGTAGGAGCGGTGGTGGGGGCAGTAGTAGCCGTCGTACCGGGCGACGACCCGGCACAGCTCGGTGAGCTCGGCGTCGGTGGCGTACATGCCCGGCGTGTAGGTGAGCCCCGAGGACATGCCGACGGCGCCCTGCTCCATCCCCTCGGCGACCAACTGCCGCATGTGGTCGAGCTGTTGGGGCGTGGCGGGGCGGTCGTCCCATCCGACGGCGTACATCCGTACGGTGCCCTGCGGGACGAGGTAGGCGGCGTTGACCGCGATGCCGCGGTCGAGGCGGTCGAGGTACTCGCCCACGGTGCGCCAGTCGAAGTCGATGTCGCTTCCGTCGCCGTTCCACCCGGTGATGGCGCGGCGGACCTCGGCCAGTGTGCGGTCGTCGACGGGTGCGTAGGAGAGCCCGTCCTGGCCGAGCACCTCCAGGGTGACGCCCTGAGCGGCCTTCGCGCTGTGGTCGGGGTCGCGCAGGAGGGCGAGGTCGGAGTGGGCGTGCATGTCGATGAACCCGGGGGCGAGGGCGAGCCCGCTCGCGTCCAGTACGCGGGTGTGCCGTGCGGTGCCGGTGCCGGTGCCGGTGAGTGAGGGGTCGCCCGGGCGTCTGATCTGGGCGATCCGGCCTTGGGTGAGGTGGATGTCGGCGCGGTAGGAGGGGGTGGCTGTGCCGTCGATGACGCGCGCGTCCCGGATGACCAGGTCCATGTGGCCTCTCTTGTCCTCTCTTGTGCGGTATGGCCTTTTGGGGGTGCCTTCCCCCCACCCCGCCCCTTCCCGAGACCCTCCGGGGGACTCGACGGGCTGCGCCCGCGACCCCTCCTTGCGCAGTTCCCCGCGCCCCTGGGACCCAGGTCCACTCTCGGGTGCGGCCCGGTGGGCGGCTGGCCGCGCAGTTCCCCGCGCCCCCAACTCCGCTTTCGGGTGCGGGCCCGTGCCGGGTCGCTCGCGCAGTTCCCCGCGCCCCTGGCGGGGTTTGCTTTTGGCATGCTGCCCCGTGGAGGCAGCCTCAGCCCGTCCGGCATTTGAGGACGAGCGCCCTCAAGGCGCGAACGGGGTCCGGGGCGGAGCCCCAGGGGGCTGGCACTCTCAAGTAGCCGCACGGGCGGGTGGGTAGGAGGGGCAGCCGGGGCTAGAAGAGCGTGTGGATGTAGTCCGCGACCGACCCGTCCCGCTCGACCAGGGGAATGAGCCCCCACTTGTCGAACACCGTGCACGGATGCGAAAGCCCCATCCCCACCCAGTCCCCGACGGCCAGCGAAACCCCCGGCTCCGTACGAACCCACCCGTGCTGATCGGAGAGCCCGGTCACGGAGATCCCCGAGGCCGCCCGGACCTCCCCCGTCACCGCGTCCCGCACCACCTGCGCCTCGGGCAGATCGAGGTCGTACGACGCATCCCGCTTGCCCGCGTTGACGAAGGCCTGCTCCGGAGAGGGCCGGGAGACGACCTGGGCCCAGAGCCGGAACGCCGGCTGGAGGGCGCCCTCGGACGGCACCCGATTGAACGGCGTCAGCTTCCGGTAGTGCCCGTCGTCGTGCGAGACGTACGCCCCGGACCGCAGCAACTTCAGTACGGGGAGCGACAGTTCGGGTACGGCCGCGAAGACGTCCGCGACCGTGTCGAACCACGCGGAGCCCCCCGCGCTGAGCACGATCTCGTCGACCCCGAGCCCGCCGAGCCCGCCGAGCCCGCCGAACCGCCCCGCCTTGTCGAAATCGACCACCAGCGAGACCAGCCGGGTGAGGTAATCACGGACCCGCTCGGGGTCGGCGCGCGGGACTTCGCCCTCGTACCCGGCGACCCCCACGAGCCGCAGCGTCGACGTGGCGGCCACCGCGTCGGCGACCTCCGCGCACTGCGCCCCCGTACGCACCCCGGTGCGCGCGCCGTCGCCCGCGGCGAGCTCCACCACCACGTCCACCCGGCGGGCGCAGCCGCCCCGCAGCGCCTCGTCCATCAGCTCGACGCCGCGTACGGAGTCGACGTAACAGATGAAGCGGAACGCCGGGTCGCGCTCCAGCTCGCCGGCGATCCAGCGCAGCGCCGCCGCGTCGACGAGCTCGTTGGCGAGGAAGATCCGCTCGACCCCGAACGCCCGCGCCACGCGCACCTGGTGGGGGACCGCGAGGGTGATGCCCCAGGCGCCGCGCTCGATCTGGCGGGCGAAGAGCTGCGGCGCCATCGAGGTCTTGCCGTGCGGCGCGAACGCCAGGCCGTGGCGTTCCGCGTACGTCTCCAGGAGGGCGAGGTTGTGGTCGAGCGACTCCGCGGACAGCGCGAGGACCGGTGTGGTGAAGCCGCCGGTGAACAGGTTGCGCCGCTGCGCGGCGAGCTCGGCGATGGTGAGGCCCTCCGCGTCCGGTGGCAGCCCCTTGAAGCGGTGGTCGACGCGTTCGGCGCCCAGCGCCGCAAGCCTGTCTTCGCGATCGGTGGCTGCCACGGAAGCCTCACCCTCCTCGGGAACGGCGTTGCAACATCTGCAACACCCATTGCGTATATCGCTTAAAGCTGTCTAACATCCGGGCCAACGCCGGGTCAATGACCGGCCCCGGCCGCCCAGCAGCGAGGAGCCAGCAGTGACCACCGGATCGTCAGCCGCCGCGGACCGCGTCGACACCCCCGTCGACGTGGTCTGCCTCGGCGAGTCCATGGTCACCTTCCTGCCCTCCCGGGCGGGCCGCCTCGCCGATGTTCCCGCCTTCGACCGGACCATCGGCGGCGCCGAGTCCAATGTGGCCTGCGCGCTCGCCGCCGCCGGGCATCGCGCCCGATGGGTCAGCCGGGTCGGCGCCGACGGCTTCGGCGACCACCTGGTCGAGGCGATCGGCTCGTACGGCGTCGATGTGCGCGCGGTGCGCCGCGACCCCGACCGCCCCACCGGCATCTACTTCCGTACCGCCGACGACCGGGCGGCCGAGGGGCACGAGGTGCTCTACTACCGCGCCGGGTCCGCCGCGTCCGCGATGTCACCGGCGACCGTGCCGTACCGGGACCTGTGGGCGGGGCGCGTCCTGCACCTGTCCGGGATCACCGCGGCACTCTCCGGCGACTGCCTCGCCCTGATGCGCGACCTCGTGGCACGCCGCTCCGGCCGCCCCCTCGTCTCCTTCGACGTCAACTACCGCCCGGGGCTGTGGCGGGACGCGGCCGGGCCGCGCGTCCTGCTCGACCTCGCCCGCGGCGCGGACATCGTCTTCGTCGGCGAGGACGAGGCCGAGGTCGCGTGGGGTCTGCGCGGTGTGGCGGCCGTGCGGGCGGCGTTGCCCGAGCCGCCGGTGCTCGTGGTCAAGCAGGGCGCGGCGGGCGCGACGGTGTTCGCCCGCGACACGTACGCCGACGACCCGGCCGGGTGCTTCGCGCCCCCGCCCAGCGTCGACGTCGTCGCACCCGTCGGCGCGGGCGACGCCTTCGCCGCCGGGTTCCTCTCCGCGACCCTGCGCGACCTGTCCGTACGTGACCGCATCCGGCACGGCCACCTCATGGCCGCCGCCGTGCTCACCGTGCCCGGCGACCTCACCCAGCCACCGGCCCGCGCACACGCCGACCGGCTCGTCGCCCTGGACGACACCGCCTGGGGGAGACTTCGTCTCGGCCCCGGGTGGACGGGGGACGACCAGGAGGTACGTACGTCATGAGCCAGACCGTCGACCGGGCGCTGAGCATCCTGCCGCTGCTCGCGCAGGGCCCCGCCGACCTCGGGCAGGTCGCCGACCGGCTCGGGGTGCACAAGTCCACTGCGCTGCGGCTGCTGCGCACCCTGCACGAGCACGGCCTCGTCTACCGCCAGGAGGACCAGCGCTACCGGCTCGGCGCCCGCCTCTTCGCGCTCGCCCAGGAAGCGGTCGAGAACCTGGACGTGCGCGAGATCGCCCACCCGCACCTGGTCGCGCTGAACGAGCGGATCGGGCACACCGTCCACCTCGCCGTGCACGAGGAGGGCGAGGTCCTCTACATCGACAAGGTCGAGAGCCGCTACCCGGTGCGGATGTACTCCCGCATCGGCAAGCCCGTCGCCATCACCGTGGCGGCCGTGGCCAAGCTGCTCCTCGCCGACCTTCCGGAGGCCGAGCGCCGCGCCGTCGCGGAGAAGCTCGACTACCCCACCTACACGCCCCGTTCGACACCCAGCGCCGCCGCCTTCCTCAAGGAGCTGGCGACGGTGCGCGAACAGGGCTGGGCCACCGATCTCGGTGGCCACGAGGAGTCCATCAACTGCATCGGGGCCCCCATCCACGGTGCGGACGGCCGTGTCGTCGCCGCCATGTCGGTGTCCGCACCGAACGTCGTCGTCACCGCCGAGGAACTCCTCACTCTGCTTCCCCAGGTGCGCCGCACCGCGGAAGCCATCAGCCGCGAGTACTCCGGCACCGCACCCAACACCCCACCCGCACAAGGACGTTCCGATGACCGCTAAGACCGCCATCACCCCGGCCACGCACACCACCCCGCCCGCCAAGTTCTCGCACGGCGTGAGGAAGGGCAACATTCTTCAGGTCGCGGGCCAGGTCGGCTTCCTTCCGGCCGTCGAGGGCCAGGCCCCGACCCCGGCAGGCCCCACCCTGCGCGAGCAGACCCTCCAGACCTTCGCCAACGTCAAGGCGATCCTGGAGGAGGGCGGCGCGAGCTGGGACGACGTGATGATGATGCGCGTCTACCTCACCGACGTGGACCACTTCGCGGAGATGAACGAGATCTACAACGCGTACTTCGAGGAGCAGGGCCTCAAGGCCCCCGCCGCCGCCCGCACCACCGTGTACGTCGGCCTCCCGGCCGGTCTCCTCATCGAGATCGACGCCCTCGCGGTGCTGGACGCCTAGTTCCTTGCCGCCCTTAGTTCGACCGCTCGACCCGCCGCACGGTGCGGCGCCCCGGACCGCCGGGGCGCCGTGCCGCGGTCCTCCCTGCCCTGGAACCCCCCTGCTTGACAACGGAGTTGGCACATGTTGTTCCACGCTGTCGCGGCCGCCGCCTCACCACCCCCCGTCCACACGGGCGGCATCCTGCCGCTGATCGGCGGCACCGCCGGTCTGCTGACCGTCGCCGTCCTCGGCATCGCGCTCCTCCTCTTCCTGATCATCAAGGTCAGACTCCAGCCCTTCGTGGCGCTGCTCGCGGTCTCCATAGCCGTCGGCCTCGGCGCCGGGCTCTCCGTCACCGAGCTGTTCGGAACCGTCCAGAAGTCCGCCGCCGTCTCGGTCATCGAGTCCGGCATGGGCGGCATCCTCGGCCATGTGGCGATCATCATCGGGCTCGGTACGATGCTCGGCGCGATCCTCGAAGTCAGCGGCGGCGCCGAGGTGTTGAGCGGCCGGCTGCTCCTCCTGTTCGGTGAGAAGCGCGCGCCGCTCGCGATGGGCCTGACCGGCCTGATCTTCGGTATCCCGGTCTTCTTCGACGTCGGCATCTTCGTCCTCGCGCCGATCGTGTACGCGGCCGCCAAGAGGTCCGGCAAGTCGATCCTGCTCTACTGCATGCCGCTGCTCGCCGGCCTGTCGATGACCCACGCCTTCCTGCCGCCGCACCCCGGCCCGGTCGCCGCGGCCGGCCTCTTCCACGTCTCGCTCGGCTGGGTCATCCTGATGGGCGCCCTCGTGGGCATCCCCTCCGTCCTCGCCGCCTGGGGCTACGCCGCCTGGATCGGCAAGCGCATCTTCGTCGAGGTCCCGCAGGACATGGTCGAGGCCGCCGAGGAGGCGAAGGCCGCCGTCGCCGCCGAACAGGAGGCGTCCGGGGTCACCCCGCGCGAGGAGCCGGTGTCGCTGGGCGCGGTGCTCGCCATCATCGGCACCCCGCTGGTCCTGATCCTGGCCGCCACGTTCTCCTCGATCGCCCTGGACCCCTCCACCCTGCGGTCGGTCCTGGAGTTCTTCGGCAACCCCTTCGTGGCCCTGACCATCGCCCTCGTCCTCGCCTACTACCTGCTCGG
Organism: Streptomyces sp. NPDC048361; assembly: GCF_040651795.1. Classification (NCBI taxonomy): domain Bacteria; kingdom Bacillati; phylum Actinomycetota; class Actinomycetes; order Kitasatosporales; family Streptomycetaceae; genus Streptomyces; species Streptomyces sp. NPDC048361. The sequence continues at coordinate 68,607 of NZ_JBEZKW010000015.1, read as the reverse complement.
CATCCGGCGCGGCTGGTCCCGCAAGTCACTTGAGCTGGTGTCGACCTCCTCGCTCAAGCCGGTCGGCAACATCCTGCTCGTGGTCGGCGCGGGCGGTATCTTCGGGGCGGTCCTGAAGGCCTCCGGCATCGCGGACGCGCTCGCCACCACCTTCCACAACGTGGGCCTGCCGGTCATTCTCCTCGCCTGGCTGATCTCGGTCGTCCTGCGCGTCGCCCAGGGCTCGGCGACGGTCGCGATCGTCACCACGGCCGGCATCGTGGTCCCGCTGGTGGAGGGCTCCGGCTACTCCCAGGCCCATCTGGCGCTGATCATCATGGCGATCTCGGCGGGCTCCATCTTCGCCTCGCACGTCAACGACGGCGGTTTCTGGATGGTCGCCAAGTACTTCGGCATCACCGAGCGCGACACCCTGAAATCCTGGACGGTCCTGGAGTCGGTCCTGTCGGTGGCCGGGTTCGCGGTGGCGGCCCTGCTCAGCCTGGTGATCTAGCTCCAGTTCCCCCCTCCGCCCCCGCGACGGGGCCGACCGTCGGCGATCAACTGCGCTCGCCTACTTGTCGGTTGGGGCGGTGCACCCAAGAATGGCGGTGCCCATGACAAGCCGAAAGATCTTCGGAACCGTCATTCAGAGGGGAACCCCCACATGAAGAAGCCTCTCGTCGGCGCGCTGCTCGGCCTGCTCCTCGTCGGAGCCTCCGCAGCCCCGGCCCTGGCCGCACCGACGGCGACGTCCGCCAAGCCGACCGCCAAGCCCACCGTCAAGGCGGTCACCTTCGCCGGCACGGTGGCGCTGAGCAACTGCTCCGGCTCCGTGGTCCGTACGCCCAGCTCGCAGCCGACCGACCCCGCGCTCGTGCTCTCCAACGGCCACTGCCTGGAGACCGGATTCCCCGCCGCCGGCGAGGTCATCACCGACCAGCCGTCGTCCCGGTCGTTCTCGCTCCTGAACGCCGCCGGCTCCAAGGTCGCCACCCTGCGCGCCAGCAAGGTCTCGTACGCCACGATGACCGACACGGACATATCGATCTACCAGCTCAACACGACCTACGCCAAGATCCAGAGCCAGTACGGGATCAGCGCGCTCACCCTCAACGATGCGCACCCGACGCAGGGTTCGGCCATCAAGGTCGTCTCGGGGTACTGGAAGCGCACGTACAGCTGCAACGTCGACGGCTTCGTCTACCGTCTGAAGGAGGGCGACTGGACCTGGAAGGACTCCGTCCGCTACACCTCGTCCTGCAACACCATCGGCGGCACCTCGGGCTCCCCGGTGATCGACACGACCACCGGCAAGGTCGTCGCCGTCAACAACACCGGTAACGAGGACGGCGAGCGCTGCACGGAGAACAACCCGTGCGAGGTCGACCAGAACGGCAACGTCACCGTCCGCCAGGGCATCAACTACGCCGAGGAGACGTACATCATCGTCCCCTGCATCGGCGCCGGCAACAAGATCGACCTGAGCCGCGCGGGCTGCACCCTGCCCAAGCCGTAACGGTCCGGACGGCACACGGCGGCGGCGCCTCCCGGGGGAGCGGGGGGCGCCGCCGTCGTGCGGGGTCACCGGATTACGGCAGGGCGTGGACGTGCGGCCCGACCGCGTTCGACCAGGCGTTGCCGGACTTGGCGTCCCAGTTGGTGGACCAGGTCATCGCGCCGCGCAGGGTCGGATAGGTCTTGGACGGCTTGAAGGTGCCGCAGCTCGTGCCCTTGGTCAGGCAGTCGAGCGCCGCGTTCACCACGGACGGCGAGACGTAACCGCTGCCCGCGCCCGACGTGGAGGCCGGCACACCGAGACCGACCTGCGAGGGGTCGAGGCCGCCCTGGAGCTGGATGCAGGCGAGCGCGGTCAGGAAGTCGACCGTGCCCTGGGAGTAGACGTTGCCGTCACAGCCGTTCATCGAACCGCTGTTGTAGTACTGCATGTTGACGACGGTCAGGATGTCCTTGATGTTGAGGGCCGTCTTGAAGTACTCGTTGGACGGGGACTGCATGTCGATGGTCTGCGGGGCCATCGTGATGACGGTCTTGGCGCCGCCCTTCGCCGCGATCGATTTCAACGCCTGCGTCATATAGGTGGAGTTGAGGCCGTTCTCCAGGTCGATGTCGACGCCGTCGAAGCCGTAGGTCTGCATCAGCGAGTAGACCGAGGTGGCGAAGTTGTTCGCCGAGGCGGAGTCGCTGACGGAGATCGTGCCGTTCTGGCCGCCGATCGAGATGACCACCGACTTGCCGGCCGCGTGCTTGGCGGCGATGTCCGCCTTGAACTGGTCGACGGTGTAGCCGCCGAGGCCGGCCGAGTCGAGCGTGAAGCTGACCGCGCCCGGCGTGGTCGTGGCGTCCGCGAAGGCCACCGCGATGATGTCGTAGTTCGCCGGCACATCACTGATCTTCTGGACGGTGGCGCCGTTGTTGAAGTTCTGCCAGTAGCCCGTCACCGCGTGCTTGGGCACGGTGCCGCCGCCACTCGGCGGGTTGCCGCCGGACGCCGAGGTGGTGCCGGTCACCGCCGCCGACTTCGCGGACTCGCCCGCCGCGTTGGTCGCGGTTACCTGGAACTGGTACGAGGTCGACGCGCTCAGCCCGGTCACGGTCGCCGAACTGCCCGTCACCGACTGCACCTTGGCGCCGCCCTGGTAGACGTTGTACCCCCTCGCGCCGGACACCGCGCCCCACGACAGGTTCACCGAGGACGAGCTCACCGAGCCGACCGCCAGCGAGCCGGGTGCCGCCGGAACGGTCGGGGCCGGGTCGCCGCCCCCGCCGCCGTCGGGCCCGTACACGGAGATGTCGTCGGCGTAGTACGCCGGCTGTCCGTACCAGCCGTGCGTGTAGATCTGCACCGAGGTGGTCGAGGCGCCGGTCTTGAAGGTGGTGGTCAGCTGGGCGTAGCCGCTGCCGGTGCCGGGTGTCCAGGTCGAGACGTCGGTGGTGCCGGTGCCGCTCGCGCCGAGGTAGACGTAACTGCCCTGCACCCAGGCGCTCAGTGTGTACGTCGAGTTGGGCTGGACGGCGACGGTCTGCGCACACTGGGCGTTGTCGGACCCTGCGGGGGTGGCCTTGAGGGCGGCGGTTCCGCCGTGCACCGGGGAGGACACGGTGGCGCCGCTGCCGCCGGAGCAGGTCCAGTTGCCGAGGCCCGACTCGAACCCGGCGTTCTTGGCGTTGTTGACGTCCGCCGCCTGGGCGGTGCCGGAGAGTCCGGCTATGGACAGGGCGCCGGCCGCGGCCACGGCCAGGCCCAGCCTTGCATGTCTCGCACGGTTCACGTGCTGCCTCCGGGAGGGGAGTGGGGAGGGTGGGACGGGGGATGGGGGTGGGCGCCCTGGTCGCACAACATGGTCCAGACCAATTGGGTTGTCAAGACTTCGCGCGGCGTCCGGTGGGCGGACGCCGCCGCGCCCGGCTCCGTCGGCCGATCGCCGTCCACACAAGGGCAGGGATCAATTCAGGCCGTGGAAGTGGCCGACTCCGCACGCAACTGCTGCCCCACTGGTACCAAATCCAGCCGCGGGGGCACACAGGAAAGGAGAAGACGGTTCTCCCGCCCGTATGTCGTGGATAAAGTGCTGAGGCAGGTGGGAAACGCAGTGATCAGTTGCGGTCGTGGGGGCGCGCAGGGGCTCTCCCGGCCGAGGGAACCGGGGGCCGCAGGTGGCGACCGCGATCAGTGAACGGGGGCCCGCGCCATGCCGACCGCGATAGCTGTCACCAGCCCCGATCTGGTGCTGGCGCCGACCGATCCACAGACGCCGCTCGCGGCGCTGCTCCAGTCGCCGCAAGCCCAGCCGCTCGATTCCGCGCTCGCCGACATGAGTCGTCTCCTGGAACAGCACGGTTACGTCGTCGCCTGTTATCCGGCGTCCCTTTCCGCCGCCCATGAACGCCGCCTGCACACCGTTCGCTCACTGCTGGAAACCGACCGGATCACGCTGATCAAATCCTCCCTGCCGCCGCTCGGACTCGCCGTTCTGGTACGCCAGTTGAGGCAGCTGTCCGTCTGCGACTTCAGTCCCGGCGTCATCGCATCGGCGGCCCGGCTGCTCTCGCACTACATCCACGCGGGCGCCGTCCTCAACTCGGTGACCCGCCTGGAACGCATCCCGGTCGGCCTCACCGCGCACGCCAGGTCGTGGATGCCCGGCAGCCAGTTCGCGGTGCTCGCCAACCCGCAGCCCCAGCTCATGAAGGTCGGCTCGGCGGGCACGCTCGCCGGGCCCGACTTCGCCAGTCACCTCCTGGTGGCCAAGGGCGCCGTGGGCGCCGACTGGGTCACCGCCACCCTCGCCCCCGCCTGGCAGGCCGGCGCCGTGCAGGAGGCCGCACCGCCCGCCGACTCGGCCGCCTGGTGGGGCACCGGCAAGCTCACCGAGTTCGTCGCCTACCTGCCCGACATCACGGTCCTCTACCAGCTCGTCGCCTCCGTACGGCGCGAACAGTGCCGCTGGTGCGCCATGGAGCTCATCGGCGACCGGTGCGGATTCTGCTGCTCGCAGCAGCCGCCCGACGAGGAGCCCGCCACCGCCTACGGCGCCCCCGCGCTCGACCCCGTCCCGCCCTCCGCCTACCGGGCCAGGCCCCTCACCCGGGCCGAACGCCGCCGCGCCATCGCCCCGGGCCCGTGACGCCCACCCGCTTCAGAAGCCCGCCACTTGCCCGCTCCGCCCCACGTCAGCGAACGAGGTCGTACGGTCGATGAACTCCCGCCAGCGCCGCGGCATCATCCTTCTCCTCCTCTCGGCCCTGTGCGCCCTCGGCGCCTTCGCCGGGGTGTTCACGGTGATCAGCGACGTGGACTCCAAGGTGGGCCCCGAGGTCACGGCGTACAAGCTCAAGGACGACATAGACGCCTACGCGACGCTGACGTCCGGCCAGTTCGAGAAGACGAGCATGCCCAAACGCTGGCTCTCCCAGGGTGCCGTCACCGACCTCTCCGACGTCATCGGCAAGATGGCCGCCACCCACCTCACCAAGGGCTCACTCCTCCAGGACGGCATGTTCACCGACCGGCCCCAACTCAAGCCCGGTGAACAGGAGATCGCCATCATGATCGACGCGGCGACCGGGGTCGCCGGAAAGATCAACGGCAACGACAGCGTCAACATCTTCGCCACGTTCGCCGCCACCAAGCAGGGCGACACCCCCGAGTCCAAGCTCATCGTCGCGAACGCCCGGGTGATCCAGGTCGGCGCCGTCCAGGCCCTCACCCCGAGCGCGTCCGACAAGAACCAGACCACCCAGGCCGTCCCGATCACCTTCGCCCTCAGCACCCTCGACGCCCAGCGGGTCGCCTACGCCGAGTCGTTCGCCACCCATGTCCGCCTCGCGCTCGTCGGCCGCGGCAACGGTGACACCACGATTCCGCCCGGTGACCGCACATACCGGCTCGAAAAGGACCAGTGAGGCGCGGATGACCACTCGCATCCTTCCGGCCGTCGCCGACGCGGACGCCGCCCGATCCGTCACCACCCTGCTCAGCCAGCTCCCCGACGCCGAACCCGCCATGCCCGTCGGCGACTCGACGCAGCTCCTCGACACTCTGGCCCGGCTCGCGGCCGAATCCCTCGACGAACTCCCCGAGGTCGTCCTCGTCCATGAACGCATCGGCCCGGTCCCCGCCCTGGAGCTGATCCGCGAGGTCGCGCTCCGATTCCCCGCCGTCGGCGTCGTCCTGATCTCCTCCGACGCCGGTCCCGCCGTCTTCTCCGCCGCCATGGACTCCGGCGCCCGCGGCCTGGTGGCGCTCCCCCTGTCCTACGAGGAGCTGGCGGTCCGAGTCCAAGCGGCGGCCCAGTGGTCCGCAGGCGTCCGCCGCCACCTCGGGGCGAGCCTCGACGTCTTCACCGGGCCCGGCGGCACCGTCATCACCGTCACCGGCGCCAAGGGCGGCGTCGGCACCACCCTCGTCGCCGTCCAACTCGCTCTCGCCGCCCGGGCGTCGGGCCGCACCACCGTCCTGCTCGACCTGGACCTCCAGGCCGGCGACGTCGCCTCCTACCTGGATGTCCAGTTCCGGCGCTCCATCGCCGACCTCGCCACCATCACCGACATCTCGCCACGCGTCCTCGCCGACGCCGTCTTCAACCACGAGAGCGGCCTCGCCCTGCTGCTCGCCCCCGGTGACGGCGAACGCGGCGAGGACGTCACCGACCGCGCCGCCCGCCAGATCATCGGCGCCCTGCGCACCCGGTACGAGGCCGTCGTCGTGGACTGCGGCACCCAGCTGACCGCCGCCAACGCCGCCGTGGTGGAGATGGCCGACATCGCGCTCCTCGTCACCACCCCGGACGTGGTCTCCGTACGCGGCGCCAAACGCACCGTACGGATGTGGGACCGGCTCCAGATCCGCAAGGCCGAGGAGACCACCACCGTCGTCAACCGGCACACCCGCAACACCGAGATCCAGCCGCCGCTCGTCCAGAAGATCACCGGCACCCGGGTCACCCAGACCTCTGTTCCGGCCCACTTCAAGGAGTTGCAGGCCGTCGTCGACGCGGGCCGGCTGCACGACCTGGACAGCCGGAGCACCATCAGGCAGGCCCTGTGGACGCTGGCCGGCGAGCTCGGCCTGCTCAAGGCCCCCGAGGGCAGGGCGAAGGCACGGGCCGCGCGCGGCTCCGGGCTCGTCCTGCGGCGCAGGGGCGGCTGATGAGCGGGGTGCGGGGAACGGCGTGCGTGCGGCGCGTACGGCAGCGGTCGCGGGTCGTCGAAAGCGAGCGGGACCGGGGGCAGACCGCCATCGAGTTCATCGGCGTGGTCCCGCTGATCCTGCTGCTGCTCGTCGCGCTGTGGCAGTGCGCCCTGGTCGGCTACACCTTCGTCCTCGCGGGCAACGCGGCGGACGAGGGGGCGCGGGCCGGCGCGGCGGCGGAGGGCGACGCGGCGGCGGCGTGCCACACGGCGGCCACACACGAGCTGCCGTCGTCCTTCGACGGCGATCCGGCCTGCCCCGCCGGTGCGAGCGGCGGAATGTACCGGGCCACCGTCACCCTCAAGGTCCCCGTGCTGATCCCGGGCGTCCTCAACGGCTTCCCCGTCACCGGCACCGCCGCCCATGTGAAGGAGCGCTGAGCCGTGCCCCTGCGCATCCGTACGCACCGAGAGCGCGACCGGGGTCAAGTCGCCCTGGAATACATCGGGTTCGTGGCCATCCTGCTGCTCGTCGGTCTTGCCGCGATCCAGCTCGGCGTCGCCGCGTACGCCGCGAATCAGGCGGGCACGGCGGCGCGGGCGGCGGCCCGCGCGGCCAGCCTGGACAAGCCGAGACCCGGCGAGCAGGCCCTGGACCCGGGGATCGCCGGCCGGGCCGCCGTCAGCGACTGGCTGAAGCCGGACGTCACATCCGCCGGGGGCGGCGGCGACTCGGTGGCCTACACCGCCACCCTCACCATCCCCAGCGTCATCCCCGGCATCAGCGACTTCGGCACCACGACCCGCACCTCCACCATGCCGAAGCTTCAGCCCCACACCTGACCCGAGACGACTGGAGACGAGCACATGAGTCTGCGGGCACGCATCGCCGCTCCCGAGGAGAGCGGCCCCGGGCGCGAGGACGGCCACCTGGTCGCCTCCTACCGGGCCAAGCTCCTGGAGGAGATCGACCTCGCGGAGATGTCGTCGCTCGCCGCCGCCGAGCGCCGGGCCCGCCTGGAACGGGTGCTCGGGCACATCATCAGCCGCGAGGGGCCGGTGCTCTCCACGTCCGAACGAGCCGGTCTGATCCGCCGGGTCGTCGACGAAGCACTCGGCCTCGGCATCCTGGAGCCGCTCCTCGAAGACGCGTCCATCACCGAGATCATGGTCAACGGCCCCGACCAGATCTTCGTCGAGCGCGGCGGACGCGTGGAGCAGCTCCCGCTGCGGTTCGCCTCGCACGAGCAGCTGATGCAGACGATCGAGCGGATCGTGTCGACCGTCAACCGCCGCGTGGACGAGTCGAACCCCATGGTCGACGCCCGCCTCCCGTCCGGCGAGCGCGTCAACGTGATCATCCCGCCGCTCTCCCTGACCGGCGCGACGCTCACCATCCGCCGCTTCCCCCGCTCGTTCACACTCCAGGAAATGATCACGTTCGGCTCGCTCGACGAGCACATGCTGCTGTTGCTCGCCGGGCTGGTGCAGGCCCGGTTCAACATCATCGTGTCGGGCGCCACCGGCACCGGCAAGACCACCCTCCTCAACGCCCTGTCCGGCCTGATCCCGCCGCACGAACGCATCATCACCATCGAGGACTCCGCCGAACTGCAGCTCCAGCAGGCCCACGTGATCCGCCTGGAGTCGCGGCCCCCCAACGTCGAGGGCAAGGGCCACATCTCCATCCGCGACCTCGTACGCAACTCACTGCGCATGCGCCCCGACCGGATCGTCGTCGGTGAGGTCCGTGGCGGCGAGTCGCTCGACATGCTCCAGGCGATGTCCACCGGCCACGACGGTTCCCTCGCCACCGTCCACGCCAACAGCGCCGAGGACGCCCTGATGCGGCTCCAGACGCTCGCCTCGATGTCGGAGGTGGAGGTCCCCTTCGAGGCGCTGCACGACCAGATCAACTCGGCCGTCGACGTCATCGTGCAGCTCACCCGGCACGCCGACGGCGCCCGCAAGATCACCGAGATCGCCATCCTCGAATCGCACGGCCGCGACCCGTACCGCATCACCACCGTCTGCCGCTTCGACGCCCAGCCGATGGCCGCCGACGGCCTCATCCACGGCCGCTTCCAGTACTTCCCGCTGCCCCGCCGCGTCGCCGACCGCCTCTACCTCGCCAACCAGCCGGTCCCGCAGGCGTACGGGGTCGCGTCCAGCACGGAACAACTCGCCGTACGCCACGCCAACTGAACCCCGGCCGCCGACCAGCGACGGACCGCCAGGGACCGCCCTCCACCGCCGGCCGCCGTCACGCCGACTGACACCGACCGCCGTCACGCCAACTGACAGGGAACGCGCAGATGAACCTCTCCTTCCTCACGCTCGGCGTCGCCCTGCTCGCCGGGGTGCTGGCGGTCCTGGGGCTGCGCTCCTACGCGGCGGGCCGCGCCCAGCGCGAAGCCCTCATCGACCGGCTCAGCAACCAGGGCGCCCAGGCGGTGGCCGGCCGGCACCGGCCGTTCGGGGCCGTGGACCGCCGACTGCGCGGCACGAAACTGGGCCGCCGTATCGAACTGAAGCTCGCCGCGACCGGCCTCGACCTCACACCCGGCGAGTTCTTCGTCTACATGCTGGCCGGAGTGGCCGCCCTGTGGCTGATCGCCGCGTCCGTGCTCGCCTCGTTCTTCGGCCCGCTCGCCGGCCTCGCAGGACTGTGGGCCGCCAACTCCTTCCTCAACTGGCAGCGCCAGAAACGCATCGAGCGTTTCATCAACCAGCTGCCCGAACTCTCCCGCATCCTCGCCAACGCCACCCAGGCCGGCCTCGCGCTGCGTACCGCCATCGCCATGGCGGCCGAGGAGATGGAGGCACCGGCGGGCGAGGAGCTGGCCCGGGTCACCGACCGGCTCGCCGTCGGCGAGTCCCTGGACGACGCGCTCGGCGAGATCGCGGACCGGCTGCCCTCGCGCGAACTGGTCGTTCTGGTCACGACGTTGGTCCTCGCCAACCGTGCAGGCGGCACCGTCGTCAGCTCGCTGCGCAACCTCACCACCACCCTGGAGGAGCGCAAGGAGACCCGGCGCGAGGTCCGCACGACGCTCGCCCAGGTGACGGTGACCGCGTACGCCGTGCCCGGCTTCGGCGTGGCCGCGCTGCTCATGCTGAACGCGGTGATGCCGGGCGCGCTCGACCGTATGACCGGCGCGTTCATCGGCCAGGCGGCGGTCCTGATCTCGATCGGCCTGTACGCCCTCGGGTTCTTCGTGGTCCGCCGCCTGTCCCGCATCGACGTATGAGCCCGCAACCGGGTCACCGGCAGCAGAGAAGAGGGGAGTGAGCGACACATGGGACTGCTCTTCGCGGCCCTGATGGGCCTGAGCGTGTACGGGATGTTCCTCGGCATCCGCATGTACCGGGCCGAGGTGAAGCTCCCGAGCGATCTCTCGGTGGCCCTGGAGGTCGGCGCGACCCGCACCACGGCCGTCGGCTCGGCCGTCGACCGGCTCGGCATGCGCTGGGCACCCGCCGTGCTGCGGATGATGGGCCCCGAGCGAGTGGGCAGGAAGCGCCGCCAGATCGACCTCGCGGGCAACCCCGGCGGCCTCACCGTCGACCGGTACGCGGCGCGCCGCGCGGTGTACGGCGCGCTCGGCGCCGCGGCCGCGCTGATCATGCTGCTCGAAGGGCACTGGATCGTCGCCCTGGTGATGGTGGCGTTCGCCCTGTTCTGGGTGGAGGTCGGCATCTGGTCGGCGGTCCGGGTCCGCCGCGACCACATCGAACGCACCCTGCCCGACTTCCTCGACGTCCTCGCCGTCGTGGTCAGCGCGGGCCTCGGCTTCCGCCAGGCGCTCGACCGGGTCGCCGACAAGTACGAGGGGCCCTGGGCGGACGAGCTGCGCATCACCCTGCGTCAGATGGATATGGGCGTCAGCCGTCGCCAGGCCTTCGAGGAGCTGCGCAAACGCAACGACTCCGAGCAGGTCGCGATGTTCGTGACCGCGCTCCAGCAGGGCGAGGAGCTGGGCGCGCCCATCGTCGAGACGCTGATAGCGATCGCCGCCGACATGCGCCGCACCGACGCGCAGAACGCCCGCCGCAAGGCGGCCCGCGCCGTCCCCAAAGCCACCTTCGCCGTGACGACCTTCCTGCTGCCGGGCACACTGATCCTGCTCAGCGTCGGCTTCGTGTACGGCGCGAACCTCGATTTCGGCGGCTTCCTCGGAGGCCCGAAATGACCCTCCAACTGGCCGCCGGAACACGGGGGTTGAGCATGCCGAGTCTGCGCGGGACGGCGCCGGCCGCGCCGCCCCCCACCCTCACCCTCCAGATCAACGCGCTCCAGGCGATGTGCCGCCAGGTGTTCGGCTTCCGCCTCGCGATGATCGCCATAGGTGCCCCCTTCGCGCTGGCCGGCGCCGCACACGGGGCACCGGGACTGCTCGTGGGCGCGGCGGTCCTGGTCACGTTCATGGGCTCGTACGTCCTGTTCCGCGACTGGGAGCGGTTCGGCCCGCTGCTCCTGAACCACCCCTGGCTGCTTGCGGTGGACGCCGTGTTCGGCGCCCTGCTCCTGATCACGGCGACCCCCGAGTCCCCCCTCGGCTACGTCACCATCTGCACCCCGCTGCTCGCAGGCCTGGTCTACGGCTGGCGCGGCGCGGGCGTCTTCGCGGGCCTCCAGGTCGCGATCCTGACCCTGGTGTACGCGACGGGCCCCCGGCACCAACTCGACGACACCTCGGCCCTGTTGCTGCCGGGGTTCTGTGTGATCGTCGGCGCGATCGGGGTGACCATCCGCAACCTCCTGTTCCGGTTCGGCGCCGCGAGCCAGGCCCTCACCGAGACCCGGGCCCGGCTTGCCGTGCACGACGCGGTGGAGGAGGAACGGGCGCGTCTGGCCCGGGACATGCACGACTCGGTGGCCAAGACCCTGCACGGTCTGGCTCTCGCGGCGGACGGCCTGGCCGCGTCCGCCGACCGCATGGACCCGGCCGCCGTCCGTGACCGGGCCGCCCTGGTGGCACGCGCCGCGCGCCGCGCGGCCGCGGAGTCCCGGGAGCTGCTCGGCGACCTGCGCCGCACGCAGGGCGAAGTGGACCTCCTGCCCGAACTGGCCGCCCTGGTGGCCGACTTCACGGCTCGCACCGGCATGCGGACGGAGTGGAGGGCGCTCGGGACCGGACCGTCCCCGACGCTCCCGGCGGGGGTGGCCCGCCAGCTACTGACGATCGCGAGCGAGGCCCTGGACAACGCCCACCGGCACGCGGGGCCGGCGAGGGTGGCGGTGTCGGCCGGGGTGATCGAGGAGGCGGGGATCCCCGGCGGCGGGACCGGGTTCCGCCTCCGCATCCTGGACGACGGCCGGGGCCTGCCGCCCGGCACCACCCTGGACGCCCTGAAACGTACGGGACACTTCGGCCTGGTCGGCATGGTGGAGCGGGCCGCGACGATGGGCGCGCGCATCAGGATCGGCCGGGGTACGGCGTCGACGGGCACGGAGGTACGTATCGAACTCCCGTTGCCCGACAGGCATGGGCCGGGCGGCGCGAAGCCATGAACCCCTGGACAGGAGGTGCCGCCATGCCCGACGCGACCCCACACCCCCACCCACACCCGGCCCGGGGTTCGGCCCCGGGTTCGGCCCCGGGCTCGGCTGTGCACCCGGCCCCGGGTTCGGCCCAGCAGCCGGCTCCGCACGCAGCGCCGCATCCGCACCCGCATCCGCTCCGGCCGCCGCGCGTTCCGCTTCGCGTGCTCGTCGCGGACGACAACCCGGTCGTACGGGCGGGCCTGGCGGCGCTGCTGCACGGCCGCCACGACATCGAGGTGGCGGCGGAGGCAGCCGACGGCAACGAGGCGTACGAGGCCGCGGTACACCACCGCCCGGACGTGATCCTGCTGGACGTCCGCATGCCGGGCGTCGACGGCATGACCGCCCTTCCGCACCTGGTGCGTCTCGCTCCGGTCATGATGCTGACGTACAGCAGAGAGAGCGAGATCGTACGAGCGGCGCTGCGCCTGGGCGCCGGGGGCTACCTGGTCCACGGCGAGTTCACGGCGGACGAACTGGTCGCGGCGGTACGGGGGATGAGGGAGGGGAGGGCCGCGTTCACCGCCACGGCGGCGAACGCCCTGCTGGCCCATGTCCGCGAGCACCCGCCGCCGACCGCGTCGCCGGGCCCGCCGCCGGTCCTGCCGCCGCCCCTCGGCCCGGATCCGCTCTCCATCATTTCCGCACAATCCCTTTCGCAACTGCAACCGGTTGTGGCACAGTCTTCAACTGCACGGCGGGCAGCGCCCATGCGCAACAGGAAAGATTCCAGGCTGAGTTCACGGGAGGCCGAGGTGATGGAGTTGATCGCTGCGGGCATGAGCAATCAGCAAATCGCGGCCACGTGCTTCATCAGCGAGAAGACGGTCAAGAACCACATCAACCGCATCTTCGCCAAGCTGCACGCGGCGACGCGCAGCGAGGCGATCGCGTGCTGGCTGGGGGCAGGCCATGCGTAACCCCCGTATTTGGGCCCGCATTTGGGCCCCTGGGCCCTCGGCGCAGACCCGGACCCCGGCTTACGTTCCCGCTGACGTACGCGATGCCGTAACCGGAGGAGAGCCGCGAGATGCCGCAGGACACGCTGCTGAAGACCGCCGTCGCTGCGCAGATGCGGGCGAGCGGGTGGAGGGACACGGCCATCGACCGCGTTCGACGCCGGTATGCGGCGGGGGGGCGGGATCGGGGGCAGACGTCGTTCGAGTATCTGGGGATCATTTTGGTGGTGGTGGCGATCATCGCGGGGATCATGGCCACGGGGATCGGGAACAAGATTACCGATCGCATCAAGGACCAGATCGACCAGGTCAAAGCCGGCGGCTGAGCGCAAACTTACGCCAGGACCGAGGGCAGGCTTTCCCCATCTACGTGGTGATGGTGGCGGGCCTGCTCTTTCTTGCGTTCGCGTTCTTCGCTGTCGGACAGGCCTCGGCGACCCGCAACGGGGCGCAGGGGGCGGCCGACTCGGCGGCGCTGGCCGCTGCGCAGCGGGCGCGGGAAGAGCTGGGGCCGAGGGTGATGTTGGCGCTCACGACTCCCGGCGGTCTCGACAACCTCTTCACGGACGGCGTCGTCCTCGCGGATGCACGCGCCGAGGCCGCGAACTTCGCAGCGAAGAACCATGCCGACCTGCTGACTTTGGACCCTCGCCCCGGAGGAGTCGGCAAATTCACCTTCAAGGCAAGCGTTCAAACCAAGTACACGGTGGGCAAATCGGTGATCCCAGGCACTGAGCAGGACCATGGCACCGCCACCGCCACCGCGATGATCGAACTACGGTGTGGTCTGCCGCCCGATGGCGGCGTCGGTGCCAGTCCGACACCGGCGCCCACGTCGACGCCGCCACCTCCAGTCACGATCACGTGTGACGGTCAGGACTTGCCCGTCGACCCCGTGCCCGATGTGGAGAAGCTTTTCAGCGTGAAATTGGTCGACTGACAGCGAGTGACGAATAGAGGAATGGCACCGATGAATGTTCGGTATGCGTTGAAGGCCCGGAGGGGGGCTATGGCGGCGACGATGGCGGTCGCCCTGGCCTTCACCATGGCCGGATGCGGGGACAGCGGTACGGGTAAAAAGGCGGGCGCCGACACCTCGGGCCAAGTGAAATCGGGTTCGGCAGGCATTCCGCAGAAATCGGATGGCTCCACCCCGAAGACCGACCCGTCGGTCAAACTCGCTGAAGCCACCGGCCAAGGCGGGGTCGTACTCACGGTCAACAGCGTGACTCGCGACTCGGGCGGATTCCTCACTGTGTCAGGCCAGCTCAAGAACTCGGCCAGTGAGAATTTCAACCACACAAGCGCATGGGCCGGTACCGAGCGCGACGTCCTGGCCAGTGGTGACTCCGTCGCCGGTGCCACACTCGTGGACAAGGTGGGCAAGAAGCGGTACTACGTGCTGCGCGACACGGGCGGCAAATGCCTCTGCACGATGGGGATTTCCAGCGTAGATGCAGGTCAGAGCCTCCCCTTCTTCGCCCAGTTCCCCGCCCCACCCAACGGCACCAAGGAAGTGGACTTCCAACTCCCCACCTTCCCCACCATGACCGTCCCCGTCTCCGGGTGATCACGCCATGACCAGAACCCGGCACGCAGCCGTAGCGTTCGCCGCCGCGCTAGTCCTGGCCGCCGGCGCCGGCACCACGTACGCCGACGACACGCCCAGCAGCCCCCCGCTGCCCGGCACGGAGGCGACGAGCGATCCCTCGATGAAGGTCGACGCGACGTCGCCGAATCTGAAGCTCCCCGAGGGCGGCACGCTCGCCGCGCCCAAGGTGCTGGACATCAAGTCGATCGTCGAGGACCAGGGCGGCGAGGAGCGGCGCTCCGACACCAATACGAGCGTGACGTTCGCGCTGCAGGCGGAGGTGCTGTTCGCGATGGACAGCGCAGCCCTGTCGCCCGACGCCAACGACCGCATCCAGGGCATCGCGACGGAGATCAAGAAGCAGAAGGCGACGAGCGTCCGCGTCTTCGGCTTCACGGACAACCTCGGTACGCATGAACACGGCGTGGTCCTGTCCAAGGAACGGGCGGACGCCGTGCAGAAGGCGCTCTCGCTCTCCCTCGGCCCCGATGTGACCTTCGAGATCCGGGGCTACGCCGAGGACTACCCGATCTCCGACAACTCGACGGAGGACGGCCGCAAGAAGAACCGCCGCGTCGAGGTCAGTTTCACGCGCAGCAACGGCTAGGCGGTCGACGCCCTCTACGTGTGCCGACGTACGTGCGCCGACGACCGAGCGTGAGCTCGGGCCGCCGCCGCACCGCGACGTCCTGAGTACGGATACTCAGACCGCTTGAGTGATCGCACGGACGTCTTGAGCCGGGCTGCTCGGCTAACCTCCATGCCGCCAGCCTCAATGGGCGGCAACGCAACCTGGTGACGCGCCTCCGAGGTCGCGCTTGACCGAGGGGGAGGAGCCACGGATGCCGTGGGACGAGTGGGAGCAGCTGAAGGCCCAAGCGGCCGACCGGCACAGCACCCGTATGCAGATCAATGGGCTTCCGTCAGCCGGGGCCGGGAGCGGCGGGTCCGACTTGCTGATTACCGCCACGCCGTGGGCCGGCGCGGCCGGAGTGGCCAGGGAGCTTCACAAGTCCACTCATGACGGCCTGACTGAACTCAAGGAGTCGCAGGACGGGCTGGGCAGCGGTGCCGAGGGCTTCGACTGCACGTCCGCGTTGAGTGAGATACAGCCGACCTGGGAAGCACGGCTCGGGTCCCTGCGCGATGAGTGTGACCGGCTGAACGAGACCCTGGGCAAGACCGGCAAGCACTTCGGCGAGGTGGACCACGACGTCCACGACCACGTGGGCCCCTCTGTGCAGAGCCCGACCAAACCCAGCTGGGCCAGGTGATCCCGGATGCCCACGTGGCAGCAACTGCGTGATGTGAAGATAACCGAGTTCGAGGAGGCCGCTGATGGCTGGGGAAAGGTCAGCCACCGCGCCGACGCCGCACGCATCAGAGTCGACCAGGAGATGTCGATTCCTGTTCGCAGCACCCAGAACGGTGAGACCCCTGATGCGGCCGTCGGCCGGCTCAACCGGCTCAGCGACAACTACCAGTACCTGCACAGCGAGTGTGGATTGGTACGCACCTCGCTGCACGCCCTCGCCGTAGAACTCTGTGCGCCGCAAAGGAAGTTGAAGCAAGCTCTCGAAGACGCACACTCGCTGGGTTTCACGGTGAATGCGGACGGGTCGGTGACGTACCCCAACTCTGCCCCTCTCCTGCCCGGTGCGGGTAAGGCCACTCCGGGTGCCCCCTTCCCCTTGCTGCCCGGCAAGGGTGAAGGGCAGGGCAACGCCAACAAAGGCAAGGCCGAGGACATAGCCGAGCGCATTTCCACCGCTGTCAGCGAAGCCAACGACATCGACAGCCGCTACGCGGGGGTACTGCGCAAACTCAAAGCTCCCGCCGGCCTGGACGTCACTAAGGAGATGCTCGCCGATGCCGGCCAGGACCTGGAGGCTGTGCAGAAGGCGGCGGGAGGAGTCGTCCACAAGGACGACATTCCGCACGGCAAGACGCCGGCAGAGAACAAGGCCTGGTGGGAGGGCCTGACCGACGAGCAGCGCGACGAGTACGCCACGCTGTATCCAGTTGAGGTGGGTGCTCTCGATGGCCTGCCCGCCGTCGCGCGGGACACCTCCAACCGTATGGTGCTGGCTGAAGCGCACGCTCAGGTGCAGATCGATCTGGCCAAGCTCGGCCCGGAGCCGCAGAAGACCACGCAAACCACGACCGGACCGGTGATCAACCCCCTGTGGAGCATGTGGGACAAGAAGAGCGGTCCGCTCAAGAAGCAGCTCGCGGGCATGGATGCCATTCAGGCTCGATTCGATGCAAGCGGCATGCCGGGGGAGAACGGCAAGTCAGGTTTGCCGCAGGCGTATCTCCTGGGCTTCGACACTCAGGGCATCGGCCACGCCATCGTCTCCAACGGCAACCCCGACACGGCCGACCACACCGCCGTCTACGTGCCGGGGACGACTTCGAACCTCGCGGGGATCGGCGGAAACATCAATCGGGCGACCCACTTGTGGCAACAGGCACAAGCCCAGGCCCCCGGGGAGACGACAGCCACCATCACGTGGCTCGGCTATGACGCTCCGCAAGGACTCGTCTCTGATGCGACGTCCGACGACTACGCCTACGCCGGGGCTCCCAAGCTGAATAACTTCCTGGACGGACTGCAAGCGACCCAGGGCGGGCCGGACAAGAGTCACACCACCGTCATCGGCCATAGTTACGGATCGACCGTGATCGGTGCCGCCGCGATGGAACACGATCTGGCAGCGGACGACGTCGTGACGGTCGGTAGTCCGGGAGTGCTGGTCGGCTCGGCCGACGAGCTCGATGTGGGTAAGAATCATGTGTGGTCCGAGGCAGCCCGATCCGATCCCGTCCCCTTCCTCGGTAGAGATTTTCTCGCGGGATGGAAGTGGGGCGTCAACACGTGGAACGGAATTCCCTATGACGCCGGGTACATCGAGTCGATCCCCTCTGACGAATCGTTCGGAGCGCATCGCATGGATGTCGACACGAGCGGGCACAGCGACTACTGGAACCAGGACTCGCAGTCATTGAAGAATCAGGCATGGGTCGTAGTGGGCCGCTACAACCGCGTAGAGGAAGACGACTAGATGCTGAGCCGCACCGGCCCGAGGATCCGCAGGTGCGCCGCGAGCGCTTTGCCGCTCTTTCTCGGCGTCCTACTTTTCGCGACAGGATGTGCTGACGACGTGAACAACAACCCCGCCGACACCCCGGAGACCCTGTCCGTGGGAAAGGCGCGCGAGAGGACCAGCGGTGTGTCCAGCCAGATCCTCGAAATGATCGGGATCAAGGAGGGGAAGGTGACGGAACCGGGGCCGGGTATCGCCCCGTGCGAGGAAGACCCGCATCACCTGTACCGGGCCAACCATCCTTGGTCCGTCTACTCCGTCTCCTCCGAAGAGGTGCTGAAGGACGGATTTCAGCGGCTCCGCGAAAGTCTGCCCGAGCGCGGATGGAAAATCGTCGAATACGGTCCGAACAAGAGCAGGGCGAAGACGCTTGAACTCACCGCCGATTCGACGAAGGAGCGTTACTCGATCAATGCCGAACTGGTGGTGTCCAGCCCGACAGCGGGTAAGGAATCCAACCCGCTCATCCTGGTGACCGTGACATCAGGCTGCTTCCGCGCCCCCGAGGGGACCAAGCTGGACCAGGAGTTCTGACCCGACGACTCGTTCGGAACAGTTCGACCCCCGGCGTTCGCCCTGCCCCGGGCCTGGCCGCACCACCACCGACCTGTCCTACCCGCCCAACCCGGCTCCGAAGTCGGCGTTGGTTCCGCTCCGGTCCGGGTACCCGGGAGACTTGTGGTGTCACCATTGGTCGAGCGGAATTGGGCGGGGCAGGACCCAGCCAATCCACAGGAGTGGTTGTTACGGTGCTGGGTATGAAGCCAAGGCTGCTACGGAGCCGTGCGGCGACGGCCGGGGTGTGTCTCGTCGCGCTCGCCGCCGCGGCCTCGTGTGGGCCCGCCGACGCGGGAGCCAAAGGTGCGGGGGGCTCGGTGCGGGAGACCGGCGTCGCGCCCGGTGCGAGTGCGAGTACCGAGGTCCGGGCGGCGCCCGGGGCGCTCAACAGTGACCAGCTCGCCGCCGCCGCGCTCGTGACCGGCGATGTGAAGGGCTTCTCGGCGGAACCCATGGAGGGCGGCACCCCCACCAGCAACTCGCGGACCTCGAAGGACGCCTGCATGCCCTTCGTGTCCGTCATCAACGGCACCCCCCAGCCCACTCCCTCCGCGACCGTCTTCCGCCGGCTCACCGACACCGCCGAGGACGGGCAGGCCGACCAGACTGTCGTCACCGAGGTGCTCGGGGCCCACCCGTCGGGCGCCACCGAAGTGCTGCCCCGGCTGCGTACCGCCATCGAAGCGTGCGCCGACGGGTTCACGACCAGGGGCGGCGACCTGGAGCCTTCGGCCTTCACCGAGGTCAAGGAGCTGCCCGCGCCGAAGGCCGGCGACGAGGCCCTCGCGTACGAGCTGATGGGCGAGGCCCAGGGCGACCCGGTGCCGATGGTCTTCCTGGTGGTGCGCAGCGGCACGACCGTGGTGACGTACTACGCCGTCGACGTGACCGGCGACGACACGCCCCAGATCCCGCCCCGGCTCGCCGTTGCGCAGGCGGCCAAGCTCAAGTCCTGAGATCCTGACCGGTCGCGACCGAGACGACGACACCCGGCCGCAGCCCCCACCCCGCCATCGCGCCCGCCTCCGCCTCCAGGACGTGCCGCGCGCGCGGCCGGAGCGCGCCGAGCCGGCCCGGCGCCATGGTGCGTACCGCGAGCACCCGCAGATGCCGGTCGAGATGGGCCACGTCGATCGCGAAGCGCATCCGGAAGGTGTGCACGCTGCTCGCCGGGGTCAGCAGGAGCGCGCCCTGGATGCCGTCGCGCCCGAGCAGGCCCCGCGTGCGGGCCCGGTAGGACGCCGCGATCTCCAGCGCCACCTCCGTCCCGGCGCCGTCGAGCACGCGCAACACGCCCGTTCCGTCCCTCCATCGGCCCATGGATAAACGGTAGTGGCTCGCGGGGCCGCCGCGTAGGGTCCGCAACATGGGCCGAAACATCAGGAACCACAACAACCGCCCCTTCGAGGAACTGATCGACGAGGCCGCGTCCGTCTCCGTCGACGGCTGGGACTTCTCCTGGCTGGACGGCCGGGCCACCGAAGAGCGGCCGTCCTGGGGGTACGCCCGTGCGATGGCCGGACGGATGGCCAAGGCCACGGCCGCCCTCGACATCCAGACCGGCGGTGGCGAAGTCCTCGCCGCCGTGCCGCAGCTGCCCCCGCTCGCCGTCGCGACGGAAGGCTGGCCGCCCAACGTCGCCCGCGCCACCGGCCTGCTCCACCCGCGCGGAGTCGCCGTCGTCGCCGACGAGGACAAGCCGCCGCTGCCGTTCGCCGACGGCGCCTTCGACCTCGTCGTCAGCCGGCACCCCGTCACCACCTGGTGGGCCGAGATCGCCCGCGTCCTCTCCCCGGGCGGCACCTACTTCTCCCAACAGGTGGGCCCGGCCAGTGTGTTCGAGCTCGTCGAGTACTTCCTCGGGCCGCAGCCGCCGGAGGTGCGCGGCGGGCGCGACCCCGGCAAGGCGCGCAAGGAGGCGGAGAGCGCGGGGCTCGAAGTCGTCGACCTGCGCCTTGAGAAGCTGCGGACCGAGTTCAACGACATCGGCGCCGTCGTCTACTTCCTGCGCAAGGTGATCTGGATGGTGCCCGGCTTCACCGTCGAGGAGTACCGCGACCAGTTGAAGGTGCTCGACGAGCAGATCCGTACCGAAGGACCCTTCGTCGCGCACACGACACGCTTCCTGATCGAGGCGCGGAAGCCCCTGAGGCCGACCCGCGCTTCCTGAGGCCTGGCAGGCCCTAGCATCGGGACACATGGGGACAATCGCTGACCAAAGGGTAGGGCGGGGTGCGCAGTCGCCGAGCATGCCGCTGCCCGCCGCCTTCCGTATCCCGCGCGTACGCATCGGCAGGCCCGCCCTCCTGTGGTGGGGGTGGGCCGCCGCGCTCTTCCTCCTGTACGCGGCCGTCTCCGCCCGGCGGCAGGCGCTGGTCCGCACCACCGGCTACGACCTCGGCATCTTCGAGCAGGCCGTCCGCGCCTACGCCCACCTCGACGCACCCGTCTCCCCCCTGCGCGGCGACGGCTTCAACCTCCTCGGCGACCACTTCCACCCCGTGCTCGCCGTCCTCGCCCCCCTCTACCGCCTCTTCCCCTCCCCGTACGCGTTGCTCCTCGCGCAGGCCGCACTGCTCGCGCTCGCCGTGGTGCCACTCGCCCGGCAGGCCGCCCGGGTCGTCGGACGCAGGGCCGCCCACGTCGTCGCCCTCGGGTACGGGCTGAGCTGGGGCATCGCATCGGCCGTCGGCTTCGACTTCCACGAGGTGTGCTTCGCGGTCCCGCTCGTCTCGTACTCCCTCGAAGCGCTGGCCCGCCGCAACTGGCGGCGCGCGGTCGCCTGGGGCGTGCCGCTCCTGCTCGTCAAGGAGGACCTCGGTCTCACGCTGGCCGCGATCGGCGCGTACGTGGCCTGGCGCGGGCCGCGCCGGCTCGGCCTCGCCGCCGCCGCGCTCGGACTCCTGGGCAGCGCCCTCGAATTCAAGGTGGCGATGCCGTTCTTCAACCCGGCGGGCACCTACGCCCACGCAGCGAACCTGGCACCCGCCCACCACTCCCTGCTCACCACGCTCCTGCTCGCGCCGCTGGACGCGGTGCGCCCCGAGGTGAAGGCGACCACCCTCGTCCTGGTCTTCGCGCCCGCCGCGCTGATCGCCCTGCGCTCGCCGCTCGCCCTGATCGCCGTGCCCACGCTCGGCTGGCGGATGCTCTCCACCAACGCCTTCCACTGGGGGACCGCCTTCCACTACACGGCCGTCCTGATGCCCGTCGTGTTCGCCGCCCTCATCGACGCCCTGCGCCCCTATGCCGCCGCAGGTGATCCGCTGGCCCGGCGCCATGTGCGGGCCTCGCTCGCGACGGTCGCCGCCGTCACCCTCGTCCTCGTGCCGTCCTTCCCGCTCGCCCAGCTCGCCCACCGCTCCACCTGGCGCACCGACCCGCACGTCCTCGCCGTACGCGGTCTGCTGCGGAACATCCCCGACGGCGCGACCGTCGCCGCCTCCAACCGCCTTGCCCCCCAGCTCACTTCACGCACCACGGTCGTCCTGTTCCCCACCTTCCCGGTGGCGGGCAGGCTGTACGAGACGGGCCGCGCCATCCCGCGCCCCACCGCGCAGTGGATCGCCTACGACCGCCGGCCCGCGCCGTCCTGGCCGTACCCGCCCGGCACCTGGCCCTACCCGGCCGACCGTCAGGAACGGGAGTACGCCCTCGCGCTCGCCAGGTACGGATACGTACGGGTGGCGCAGGCGGACGGGGTTTCGCTGCTGCGGCGCGTGGCACGAGGCGCCGCCGGCTAGGCGCGGTAGCGCAGGCAACCCCTGTGCTGAGCCCTCGTGCAGGCTCCGTCGTGTACGGAGCGACACCACACGGTCACATGACGCCGTGCCCCCAGGGCCAGAGGGGTGAAGCAGGGCCGGAGCGAATTCTCGGCCCCGCAGAACGGCGTCCGACGCCGCCTTACTCCGACGCCACCCCCTCTGACCTGCACGGTCAAGGCGAGGGCCGACGGCCGGGTCACCCCTGCGGGGGACCGCGAAACCGTACTGGCCCGGTTTCGGAGCGTAGTTCTGGAGCGTCATGGCACCCAGCAGTACTTACGAAGGGTTATGGTGGAAACCCCCCTCGGGCCGGTCCGTATCCCCCCCACGGACCGGCCCGTTTTTTCATGTCCGGCGCTCCGTCCTTCCGCGCCCTTCCTCGCGCGTCAGCCGCGCCCGGCCCAGATGTTGGTGCCCTCGGTGTCCACGGCGAAGGCGTCGATCTCCTTCAACTCCCCATCGGTGAGCGCCGGTCCGGCCAGCGCCGCCACGTTCTGCTCCAACTGCCGCACGCTGGACGCGCCGATCAGCGCCGACGTCATCCGCGGGTCACGCAGCACCCAGGTCAGCGCCAGCTCCGCGAGCGACTGGCCGCGCCGGGCGGCGATGTCGTTCAGGCCGCGCAGACGGCGTACGACGTCGTCGGAGAGCAGGTTCGGGTCGAGGGACTTGCCCTGGCTGGCGCGGGAGCCCTCCGGGATGCCGTCGAGGTACTTGTCGGTGAGCAGACCCTGGGCGAGCGGCGCGAAGGAGATGCAGCCCATGCCGGCCGCCTCCAGGGTGTCGAGCAGTCCGTCCTGCTCCGTCCAGCGGTTGATCATCGAGTACGACGGCTGATGGATCAGGGCCGGCACACCCATCTCCCGCAGCATCCGCGCCGCCTGCCCGGTCTGCTCGCTGTTGTACGAGGAGACACCCACGTACAGCGCCTTGCCCTGCTGGACGGCGGAGGCGAGCGCGCCCATCGTCTCCTCCAGCGGGGTGTGCGGGTCGAAGCGGTGCGAGTAGAAGATGTCGACGTAGTCGAGGCCCATGCGCTTGAGCGAGGCGTCGAGCGACGACATCAGGTACTTGCGCGAACCCCACTCGCCGTACGGCCCGGGGTGCATCAGATAGCCGGCCTTGGTGGAGATGACGAGCTCGTCCCGGTACGGGGCGAAGTCCTGGCCGAAAATCTTGCCGAAGTTCAGCTCGGCCGAGCCGGGCGGCGGGCCGTAGTTGTTGGCCAGGTCGAAGTGGGTGACGCCCAGGTCGAAGGCGCGGCGCAGGATCGCACGCTGGGTGCCGAGGGCCCGGTCGTCACCGAAGTTGTGCCACAGGCCGAGCGACACGGCGGGAAGCTTGAGGCCGCTGAGGCCGGTGCGGCGGTACTCCATGGAGTCGTAGCGGTCGGCGGCAGGGAGGAAGCGGAGCGATTCAGTCACGTTTCCCTGCTTATCACGGACTTGTGACAGACCGAGTTGGGCCGCCATGACCCGTGCGCAGTACTGTGCTTTCCCTGGGGCGGCTGGTGAGCGGGGCGGCGGCGGGCCCCCGGAAGGCAACGAGAGGGTGAAATCGGTGAGTTTGCGCGACCTGGTCTACAGGCTCTATGCGCGCCGGGTGGAAGGCCGCCTCGACCACGACCAGGTGCCCAAGCACATCGGCGTCATCCTGGACGGCAACCGGCGCTGGGCCAAGGCATCGGCCCGCAGCCCCGAGCAGGGCCACCAGGCCGGCGCCAGCAAGATCCAGGAACTGCTCGGCTGGTGTGCCGAGACGGACGTCGAGGTCGTCACCCTCTGGCTGCTCTCCACCGACAACCTGGACCGCCCCGAGGATCAGTTGATCCCGCTGCTCGGCATCATCGAGGACGCGGTACGGGACTTGGCGGCGGACGGGCGCTGGCGCGTGCACCACGTCGGCAACGCGGATCTGCTGCCGGGCCACACCCAGGCCGTCCTCAAGGAGGCCGAACAGGCCACGCACGACATCGACGGGATACTGGTCAACGTCGCCGTCGGCTACGGCGGCCGCCAGGAGATCGCGGACGCGGTCCGCTCCCTGTTGCTGGAGCACGCGGCGAAGGGCACGTCCTTCGAGGAGCTCGCGGAGATCGTCGACGTCGAGCACATCTCGGAGCACCTGTACACGCGGGGGCAGCCCGATCCCGACCTGGTGATCCGCACGAGTGGCGAGCAGCGTCTGTCGGGCTTCATGCTGTGGCAGTCGGCGCACTCCGAGTACTACTTCTGCGAAGTGTTCTGGCCGGCCTTCCGCAAGGTCGACTTCCTGCGTGCCCTGCGCGACTACGCGGCGCGGCACCGGAGGTACGGCACCTGACGGTGCGTCTTCACCCCGCTGCGGCTGAACCCCGCCCTCTGCCCCGCTGCGGCTGAACCCCGCCCTCTGCCCTGCTGCGGCTGAACCCCGCCCGCGCAGTTCCCCGCGCCCTTGAGTACCCGGCGCCGGGGCCCGCATGGACGTACTCAGCCTGTCCGGCGTTTGAGGACCAGCGCCCCTGTAGGGGACCCGGTGCCGGCCGGTCGTGCCCCCCCGCGGCGGAGCCGCGAAATGGCGCAGCCCCGCGCCCCCAGGAGGGCTCCCGGGGTCCGGGGCGGAGCCCCAGGGGGAACTCCAGGCATACGACGGGGCATGGCTTCGCGTGTTCGAGGGCATAACCCACCCAGGTCGACGTCCGGACCACGGGCGTCGGATCTCAGTGGGTGACGGCAACGCCACCCGCCCGGGAGGCCCTTTGCACCAGGACGACCGCGCACCGCGCGCGGGCGACGTGGAGGGCCGGAGCTCGGCCCGCGCAGCGCGGTCGAAGCCCGGTCCCCGTTTCCGCGACGCCGTCGCACCCCGTTCTCATGCGCCTCTTACGAGGGGGTACGTCCTTCCGTGGTGACCAGCACAAAGCGCCGCATGCCCGACCGGCGCACCTACGTCCTCGACACCAGCGTCCTGCTGGCCGACCCCAACGCGATGACCCGGTTCGAGGAGCACGAAGTGGTGCTCCCCATCGTCGTGGTCACGGAGCTGGAGGCAAAGAGGCACCATCCCGAGCTCGGTTACTTCGCCCGGCAGGCGCTGCGCCTGCTCGACGACTTCCGGGTCCGGTACGGACGTCTCGACGCCCCCATCCCCATGGGCGAGCTAGGCGGCACCCTCCGTGTCGAGCTGAACCATTCCGATCCCGGCGTGCTGCCCGCCGGCTACAGGCTGGGGGACAACGACTCCCGAATCCTCGCCGTCGCCCGGAACCTCCAGGCGGAGGGATACGACGTCACCGTCGTGTCGAAGGACCTGCCGCTGCGGATCAAGGCGTCGTCGGTGGGCCTGCTCGCGGAGGAGTACCGCGCGGAGCTGGCCATCACCGACTCCGGCTGGAACGGCATGGCCGAACTGCCGCTCAGCGGCGAGCAGGTCGATCTGCTCTTCGAGGAGGAGACGCTCTACGTACCGGAAGCGGCGGAGCTTCCCGTGCACACCGGGCTCGTGCTGCTCTCCGAGCGCGGCAAGGCGCTCGGCCGGGTCGCGCCGGACGGCAACGTCAAACTGGTGCGCGGCGACCGTGAGGCGTTCGGCATCCACGGCCGCAGCGCCGAGCAGCGCATCGCGCTCGATCTGCTGCTCGACCCCGACATCGGGATCATCTCGATGGGCGGCCGGGCCGGCACGGGCAAGTCGGCGCTCGCGCTCTGCGCGGGCCTCGAAGCGGTTCTGGAGCGCAGGCAGCACAAGAAGGTGATGGTCTTCCGGCCGCTGTACGCGGTGGGTGGTCAGGAACTCGGCTACCTCCCGGGCTCCGAGGCCGAGAAGATGGGCCCCTGGGCCCAGGCCGTCTTCGACACGCTGTCCGCGGTGACGAGCCGTGAGGTCATCGAGGAGGTCACCTCGCGCGGCATGCTCGAAGTCCTGCCGCTCACCCACATCCGGGGGCGCTCCCTGCACGACGCCTTCGTGATCGTGGACGAGGCGCAGTCCCTGGAACGGAACGTCCTGCTGACCGTTCTGTCCAGGATCGGGGCCAATTCGAGGGTGGTGCTCACCCATGACGTGGCCCAGCGCGACAACTTGAGGGTCGGCCGGTACGACGGTGTCGTCGCGGTCGTCGAAAAGCTCAAGGGACACCCGCTGTTCGCGCATGTCACCCTCACCCGGTCCGAGCGTTCGCAGATCGCGGCGCTGGTGACCGAAATGCTGGAGGACGTCTCGATCTGAAGCAGTACGCACCAGTTGGCGCCGCCGGGCAAGCGCAGCAGCCTAGCCGGGCGGCGCCTTCGCGTGCGGGAGATCGGAGGAAATTCGAGGGCCCAATGGGGTGTGAGGTTTCACACGCGGCAGGGAATTGCCACCCGGCTCCGGCTTCCGGCAGAGTCTTGCATCCGTCAGGCCCCGCATACGGCACCCCTGTACCCCGGGTACCCCGGTACCCACGCAACTCAATAGCTGAGCCGTATGCCGCCCGCGCATCACGCGGCACTCCCCGCAAGGGAGTTGCCCACCGGGTCAGATCCTCCCGTGACCCAGCAGTTGGGAGGAGAGAGCCAGGGGCACGATTGCGTCCGCGAGGTCACCCGTGCGGACGCTGCTGGAAGGAAACCGTGTGAGCCGGATCTCGGTCCGGGGGTTCGCGGTGGCGTCTGCCACTGCCGTGACCACCGTTGGCGCCGTCGTCGGCGTTGCCGCAGGCAGCCCCGCCGCCGCCTCGAACGACAACTTCGAGGCCACCGCCGCCGATTCGACGCTCCTGGCGGACATCCCCGCAGGACAGCAGGCCCAGGTTCAGACCGCGTCCCTGACGCAGCAGGCGGACGCGCAGGCCGCGCAGGCCAGCGCCGCCGCCAAGAAGTCCGCCGAGGAGGCCGCGCGCGTTCAGGCCGCGCAGGACGCCAAGGCCAAGAAGGACGCCGCGGACAAGGACAAGGCCGACAAGGACAAGGCCGCGCAGGACGCCAAGGCCCGCGAACTGGAGACCGAGGCGAGCCGTTCCGCCGCACGGACCGACTTCGCGGTCAAGAGCTCCTACTCGATCGACGAGATCCAGTCGATCGCCCGGCAGATAGTGCCGGCGGGCCAGTTCCAGTGCTTCAGCCACATCGTGAACAACGAGTCGAGCTGGAACTACACGGCGACGAACTCCGGTTCCGGTGCCTACGGTCTCGTCCAGGCGCTGCCGGGCTCCAAGATGAGCTCCGTGGGCTCCGACTGGCGTACCAACCCGGCCACGCAGATCAAGTGGGGCCTCAACTACATGAACGACCGCTACGGCAGCCCCTGCGGCGCCTGGTCGTACTGGCAGTCCCACAGCTGGTACTAGAGACCGCTCGGTAGGCCGGCCCGGCGCAGAAACACTCCGGGACCGCTCAACCTTCCGGAGCCCCGCACCGTCCTTCGGTGCGGGGCTCCGCCCGTGTACGGTCATCTGCACGGTTCGGGGGTAGGCGGTGGGGAGACTCAACTGCGGGGACAAGGGAAACGGCGGGAACATGTCGAGAGTGCCCAATTTGCTCGGACGGCTCGGCGCCGGGCTCACGCGGATGGGGGAGCGCCTTGAGGAGCGAAGGGCGGAGGCGGACGCCGACGCCGGGCATGACCCGGTGACCGTCGCCCCCGCGTCGCCTGCTCCCACGTCGTCCGGTTCCGTACAGACCGTCCCCGCGAACGCCGCTCCCGCGAGCGCCGTCAGCGACAAGGCCGTTCCCGACAACGCCGCTCACGGGAAGACCGTTCCCGACAACGCCGCTCACGGGAAGACCGGTCTCGTGAAGGCGGGCCCCGCGTCCGGCCCGGGCTCCGCCGCGGCGGAGCCCGGCTCCGCGGACGACCAGGCCCCCGAACACGTACCGCCGCCACCCTCGTACGCGCCCGCGGTCGCCGCCCGTCCCGACCCGGTCGACGCGGTGCCGTGGAGCATGCGGGTCGCGGCCGCCGTCGGCTGGCGGCTGCTCGTGCTCGGCGGCGCCATCTACGTACTGACGCAGATCATCAGCGCGGTCAGCCTGGTGGTCCTCGCATTCGTCGCGGCCCTGCTGATCACCGCGCTGCTCCAGCCGACCGTGGCCCGGCTCAAGCGGATGGGGCTGCCGCGCGGCCTCGCCACCGCGGTCACCGCGATCTCCGGGTTCGTCATCATGGGCCTCGTCGGCTGGTTCGTGGTGTGGCAGGTCATGGACAACCTCGACGACCTGTCCAGCAAGGTGCGGGCCGGTATCGAGGAGCTCAAGCGCTGGGCGCTGAACAGCCCGTTCCACGTCACCGAGGACCAGATCAACCAGATCGCCAAGAACCTCAGCGACACCATCGGGGCCAACACCAACGAGATCACCTCGGCCGGCCTCCAGGGCGTGACCGTCCTCGTCGAGGTGCTCACCGGCATCCTGCTCGCGATGTTCTCGACGCTGTTCCTGCTGTACGACGGCCCGAAGATCTGGCAGTGGGTCCTCAACCTGGTGCCGGAGGCCGCCCGCCCGGGCGTCGCGGGCGCGGGCCCCAAGGCGTGGCGCACGCTCACCGCCTATGTGCGCGGCACGGTGATAGTGGCACTGATCGACGCGATCTGCATCGGCATCGGCATCTACTTCCTGGGCGTGCCCATGGCGGTGCCGCTCGCCGTGTTCATCTTCCTGTTCGCCTTCATCCCGCTGGTCGGCGCGGTCGTCTCGGGCGCACTCGCCGTCGTGGTCGCGCTGGTCACGGACGGCGTGTTCAACGCCCTGATGGTGCTGCTCGTGGTCCTGGCCGTACAGCAGATCGAGGGGCACGTCCTGCAGCCCTTCATCCTGGGCCGCGCGGTACGGGTGCACCCGCTCGCCGTGGTCCTCTCGGTCGCCGCGGGCGGCCTGGTCGGCGGCATCGGCGGCGCCGTCGTGGCGGTCCCGCTGGTCGCGGTCACCAACACGGTCGTCGGCTACCTGCGCAAGTACGCCCGCGACAACGCCCTGCGCAGCGCCCGGGCGGTCGAGGCGGGCCCGCCCGCGCCGGCGCCCGCCCCGGTGGCCGCCGCGTCCGGGGGCGAGCGCGAGTAGCGGCCGAGCCGGCCGTACGCATGCGGAAGGGCCCCGCCGGATCGTTTCCGGCGGGGCCCTTCTCGGTCGTGCGGTCCTTACGCGGTCCTACTGGGCCAGCGCGGCCTCGGAGTCGAGGGTGACGCCCACGGCCTGGATCACCGCGGCGATCTTGAAGGCTTCCTGGATCGTCTCGCGGTCGACACCGGCCTTGCGCAGCACCTGCTCGTGCGAGTCGAGGCACTGGCCGCAGCCGTTCACCGCGGAGACGGCGAGCGACCACAGCTCGAAGTCGACCTTCTCCACGCCCGGGTTGCCGATGACGTTCATCCGCAGACCGGCCCGCAGCGTGCCGTACTCCGGGTCGGAGAGCAGGTGGCGGGTGCGGTAGAAGACGTTGTTCATCGCCATGACGGCGGCGGCGGCCTTCGCGGCCGTGTACGCCTCGGGCGACAGGTTGGCCTTGGCCTCCGGCTCCAGCTCACGCAGCACGATCGGGCTGCGCGAGGCGATGGCGGTGGCGAGCACCGTGCCCCACAGCTGCTGGGCCGGGAGCTCGGAGTTGCCGATGACCGAGCCGAGGTTCAGCTTGAGGTCCTTGGCGTAGTCCGGCACGGCGGACTTCAGCGCGTCGAGGGACATGGGTCACTCACCGGCCAGCAGCGCGACCGGGTCGAGGGTGGTCTCGCCCTTGGTCCAGTTGCACGGGCACAGCTCGTCGGTCTGCAGGGCGTCGAGGACCCGCAGGACCTCCTTGGGGTTACGGCCCACGGAACCGGCGGTCACCATCGTGAACTGGATCTCGTTGTTCGGGTCGACGATGAAGACGGCGCGCTGCGCGAAGCCGTCCTCGCCCTCGATGCCGAGGTCACGCATGAGCTCGTGCTTCGAGTCGGCCAGCATCGGGAAGGGCAGGTCGGTCAGGTCCGGGTGGTCCTTGCGCCAGGCGTGGTGCACGAACTCGGAGTCGCCGGAGAAGCCCAGGATCTGGGCGTCACGGTCGGCGAACTCGTCGTTCAGCTTGCCGAACGCGGCGATCTCGGTCGGGCACACGAAAGTGAAGTCCTTGGGCCACGCAAAAACTACGCGCCACTTGCCCTCGTAGGTCTTGTGGTCGATCTGCTGGAACTCGTTGCCGCTCTCCAGCGACACGCAGGCAGTCAGGTCGTACGTGGGGAACTGGTCACCAACAGTGAGCACGCGCTCTCCTTGCAAAAACGAGGAAGCCCGAATCGAGCGGATTCGGGAAGCTTCCTGCGGGGTTGGACGGATTACCGATCCTGGCACAGCCCTCATTGATCAGGGAAATAGCTAGACTGGGTCACCGTGATCGGAGGTGCCTATCAGTGACCATGACTAATAGGGGTATGGGCAACAGGGGCAAACAGCCCAGCCTGGCGCAGCTGCGCGCGTTCGCGGCCGTCGCGGAGCATCTGCACTTCCGCGACGCGGCGGCGGCCATCGGCATGAGCCAGCCCGCCCTGTCCGGCGCGGTCTCCGCGCTTGAGGAGGCGCTCGGGGTGCAGCTCCTGGAGCGTACGACCCGCAAGGTGCTGCTCTCCGCGGCGGGGGAGCGGCTCGCGGTGCGGGCCAAGGCGGTGCTCGACGCGGTCGGCGCGCTGATGGAGGAGGCCGAGGCGGTACGGGCGCCGTTCACCGGGGTGCTCCGGCTCGGCGTGATCCCCACCGTCGCGCCCTATCTGCTCCCCGCCGTCCTGCGGCTCGTCCACGAACGCTACCCGGAGCTCGACCTCCAGGTGCACGAGGAGCAGACCTCCTCGCTGCTCGAAGGGCTCGCGGCGGGCCGGCTCGACCTACTGTTGCTCGCGGTGCCGCTCGGGGTGCCCGGGGTCACCGAACTCCCCCTGTTCGACGAGGACTTCGTGCTCGTCACCCCGCAGGACCACTGGCTCGGCGGCCGCGCCGGGATTCCGCGCGAGGCGCTGCGCGAGTTGCATCTGCTCCTCCTCGACGAGGGGCACTGCCTGCGCGACCAGGCGCTCGACATATGCCGGGAGGCGGGGCGGACCGAGGGGGCGCCGGTGACGACGACCGCGGCCGGCCTCTCCACGTTGGTGCAGCTGGTGGCGGGCGGGCTCGGCGTGACGCTGCTGCCGCGTACGGCGGTCGAGATCGAGACGGGCCGCAACGACCGCCTGGTCACCGGGTACTTCGCCGAGCCGGCGCCCTCGCGCACGATTGCCCTGGCGATGCGGGCGGGGGCGGCGCGGCAGGGTGAGTTCGAGGAGTTCGCCGCCGCTCTGCGGGGGGCGCTGCGAGGCCTTCCGGTACGGGTTTCCGCGTGACCGGGTTACCCGCTGTCCGGCGTGGGCCGGTCCCACCTCATGCGCAGTTCCCCGCGCCCCTGGCTACTCGGTGCCGGCCCACATCGGCATAGCCGGCCCGTCATGGGGGTGCCCCCTGGCCCGCGCAGCCCCAGGAGCATGGACCTCGGCCCCACTCTCACCCCCGGAGGGTTTCGGGGAAGGGGCGGGTGGGGCCTCCCGGGGCCAGGGGCGAAGCCCTAGCAACCCGCCTTTCGGCTGCGGACCGTGCTGGGTCACCCGCGCAGTTCCCCGCGCCCCTGTAGGGCACCCGGTGCCGAGCAGTCGCCCGGACCGCGGGGGAGAGCCGGTAGGGCATCCCCCACCGAGCAGTCGTGCGGGCGGTGGCGGAGCCTGTAGGGCACCCGGCACCGAGCACTCGCCCGGACCGCGGCGGAGCCGGTAGGGCATCCCGCATCGAGCAGTCGCCCGGACCGCGGGGGAGCCGGTAGGGCATCCCGCATCGAGCAGTCGTGCGGGCCGTGGCGGAGCCGGTAGGGCACCCGGTGCTGGCGCCGCCCCCATGCCGAGCGCGCCGCACGGCTACTCCGTGCGGAGGCCGTCCGGACGCATCAGGCGCCACAGAGGCGGCAGGGACAGGGCCGTGACGAGGAGGACCACGCCCGCGCCGATCCCCACCATCGACACCGCCGGAACCCAGTCGACCGCCACCGCACGACCCACCATCCGCAGCAGCACCGAGCCGAGCCCGAGGCCCACCCCCGCCGCGAGTGCCAGGCCCAGGGCCACCGGCACCGCGGTCTGCCACAGGACCGAGAAGCTCAGGGTGGAACGCCGGGTGCCGAAGGCGACCAGTGCGGAAAGGAGCTTCCTGCGTTCGCGCAGCTGCTCCAGCATCGACACGAGCAGGCTCGCCCCGATGAGCATCAGGACCGCCGCGGCCCCGATGTACAGGCCCTGGCGTACGCCCGCGAACCGGGCGTTGGTCTGCGTGCCGGTCAGTGCGCGCGCCGAGCTGAGCGGGTCGGCCTCGGCGGCCAGGTTCAGTACCCGCTCCTTGGCGAGGGCGTCGCCGGGGGCGGTCGACACGTACACCGTGGAGTGGACCGGCAACCCCACGCCGTGCGGCAGCGCCGCCGGGGTGACCAGAATGCCGGGGCGGCGCTGACCCCCCGGGTCGGGGCGGGCCGCGACCTTGCGGGTGGCCGCGGGAACGGCCCAGCGGACCTCCGCACCCTTGGTGTCGGAGCCGCCGTTGGTCGGGTCGAGGTAGAGCGTGCCGCCCGGCGCGGGCAGCCCCTCGGGCTGCCAGTCGGCGCCGGTCGCGATGAAGACGTCGCCGTCCTTGCACGACGGCAGGGTGGCGGCCTCGCCCAGGTCCGTACAGGTGCCGACCGTGACCGGGGTGTAGTGCTGTGACTCCTTCGCCTTGTCGCCGCCGTCGAGCGAACCGAACACGACCGCGGCGGACACACCCTCCGTGCCCTTCAAGGCGCTGATCTCGCGGGCCTGCTCGTCGGGCGAGGCGTCACCGAGCGGAACCACCACCTGCGCCCGATGGGTGTCCTCGCCGTTCGACTTCACGTAGTCGCCCTCCACGGCGCCGAACAGCATCTGCAGGGCGATCGCCCCGGCCACCGCGACCGCGATGCCGTTCACCATGCGGGCCGCCGAACCGGACGTCAACTGGAGCCTGCGTACGGCTAGTTGCCAGCCGACCGGGCCGCCGCCGAGCCTGCGGACGACCGCCTCCACCAGCCAGGGCAGCAGCGCCGTCACGCCGATGAGCAGCAGCACCGTGCCACCGATGACTTGAGCCTGGTTGAACATGCCGTGATCGCGGCCCCGGCCGACCATCGGCAGCAGCAGTCCCGCGCCGGCCAGCGGCGGCAGTACCCGCCACCACATGCGGCGCCTGCGCGGCACCGAGGTGCGGACGACACCGAGGGGCTCCACGACCACCGAGCGCATCGCGAACAGGGTCACCGCGACCGCCGACGCGGGCACCGCGAGCGCCACAGCCACCGCGAGCAGCGGGTTCGGGTCGAGGTCGGCGGGGAAGACGTTGAGCCCCGCCACCGAGACGTCGCCCACGTACTGGCGGCCGATCGCGAAGAACACGGCGCCGATGACGACGCCGACCGCGGCCCCGGCCAGCGCCTCGCCCGCCGCCATCCAGCGCGTCATGCGGCGGTCGGCGCCCGCAAGGCGCAGCGCCGCCAGTCTTCGGTCGCGCCGGTCGCCGCCGAAGCGTACGGCGGCCGCGATGAACACGCCGACGGGCATGAGCAGCACCACGAAGATGATGACGATGAGCAGTGCCAGGATCGGATCGAGCTTCTCCTGGACGGCGTCGACGAACGCCGTGACCCGCAGCACCTCGCCGCGGTCGCTCACCTCGTTCTTGCGCTGCGTGAGGATGTCGCTGCCCGCGTAGTAGGCGAGTTCGTGCGGTCCCATCAGGCCCTGGTCGGCGATGGTGGACGTGATCTTGTACGGGATGCGCTCGCGCAGCAGCGCGCCCTCGGGGGAGGCGAGCAGGTCGCGCAGGGCGGGCGAGGCGACCATGGTGCCGGGCGCCGGAAGCGTCGAGACGCCGGGCGGCACCGGCGCCTTGGGGCCCTCCGGCTGGACCAGCCGGCCCCGCACGTCGGCGCCCTGGTACTCGGTGTCGGCGCGCCCGATCAGGAGGGTGTTCCGCGCGGGGCCGCTGTTGACCGAGGCCCCGTAGTCGTTGCGCGCGTTGTCGCGGTCCTGCCGCGCGGTGAGCGCGCCCGGCAGCGCGGTGGTGCCGAGCAGCAGGGCGACGCCGAGACCCACGCCGACCGCGGTGAGCAGGGTGCGCGTCCAGCCTTCGCGGCCCCCCGCCAGGGCGAACCGGGCGCCGAAAGCGAGATCGCGGAGCAGGCTCATACGGAGTGCTCCAGCATCATGTCGCGGGACTTTCCGTCGCGTACGACGATCTCGCGGTCCGAGTAGGCCGCGACCCGCGCCTCGTGGGTGACCAGGACGACCGCCGCGTTGGTGGAGCGCGCCGCCTCGGTGAGCAGCTGCATGACGCGCTCGCCGTTGAGGGAGTCGAGCGCGCCGGTCGGTTCGTCGGCGAAGACGACACGGGGCTGGGTGACGAGCGAGCGGGCCACGGCCACCCGCTGGCCCTGGCCGCCGGAGACCTCGCCGGGCCGCTTGTTCCCGAGGTCGGCGACCTCAAGGCGCTCCATCCACTCCAGGGACCTGCGCTCGGCCTCCTTGCGCTTGACGCCGGTCAGCCGCAGCGGAAGCGCCACGTTCTCCACGCATGTCAACTCGGGCACCAGCTGGCCGAATTGGAAGACGAAACCGAACTCGGTGCGGCGCAGCGCGCTGCGCTCGGCGTCCGGCATCGCGGACAGCTCGCGCCCGTCGTACGTGATCGTGCCCGAGTCCGGGGTGACGATCCCGGCGAGGCAGTGCAGCAGCGTCGACTTGCCGGAGCCGGACGGGCCCATCACCGCGACGACCTCGCCGGGGTGGATGGAGAACCCGGCGCCGTCGAGGGCCGGGGTGGGGCCGTAGGCCTTGTGCAGGTCCTTGGCGATGAGCAGGGAGCCGGCGGGCGTCATGCGCGTACCTCCGTGGCGAGCTGGGTGAGGCGGGCGGCGGTCAGTTCGAGCCACCGCAGATCGGCTTCCAGGTGGAACAGGGCGTGGTCGCAAATGAGTTGGTCGCTGAGGTCGCCGCGGCGCTTGCGGTCGGTGAGCACGCGCATCAGGCGCAGGTGTTCGGCGCGCTGGGTGTCCAGCATGTCGCCCGCGTCGCGGCCGGTCAGCAGGGCGAGGACGACCTTGGTGTAGAGGGTCGACTGGAGGTAGGGCTCGGGCTTCTCGGGCTGCCTGAGCCACGTCTCGACGTCGGTGACGCCGGCCTCGGTGATGGCGTACCGCTTGCGCTCGGGGCCGCCGCCGGCCTCCACGCCGTCGACCTCGACGAGCCCGTTCTTCAGGAGCCGGGACATCGTCGAGTAGACCTGCCCGTAGTGCAGCGGACGGTCGTGCCCGAACTTCTCGTCGAAGGCGCGCTTCAGGTCGTACCCGTGACGTGGGCCCGATTCGAGGAGCCCGAGGAGGGTGTGTCCGATGGACATGGTGCCTTCCTTTCCTTCTCAACTACCGCTGGTGGTCCGAGTGTTGGGAGAGCTGTGGGGTGTCATTCGGTACGCAGCCCGTCGGAGCGCATCTGGCGCCACAGGACCGGCAGGCTCAGCAGGGTCACCGCGAGGATCACCGCGGCGCCCGCGCCCGCCAGCGGCACGAAGAGCCACCAGCTCGTCACGGTCTTGCCGATGATCCGCAGCATGAGGGCGCCGAGCGCGGTGCCGCCCGCCACGGCGAGCGCGATCCCGAGGGCCACCGGCACCGCCGTCTGCCACAGGACGGATCCCGCGAGCGTGGCGCGCCGGGTGCCGAAGGCGACCAGTGCCGCCAACAGGCGCCTGCGCTCGCGCAGTTGCTCGACCTGGGAGACGAGCATGCCGGCCGCGATCAGGCCGAGCGTGGCGAGCGACGCGGCCTGCAGCCCGGTCTGGATGCCGGCGTACTGACGGTCGCGTTCGATGGTGCGTACGGTGGCGACGCGCAGCTGCGGGGAGAGCGCGGCCGCGGTGTTGCGGATGTGCTCGGCGGCGTCCGGCACCCGCTGGTCGACGGTGAGCATCGCCGAGGTGCGGGCGCCGGAGGTGAGCAGCGAGGTGTCCATCGCGCCGGGCGTCACGAAGACGCCGTCCTGCACCTCGCCCGTGGGGTCCGGGCGTCCCATGACGGTGCGGGTGGCGGCGGGCAGCGTCCACAGCTTCGGCGGGATGCCGCTCTCGTCCGACGTGGTGTTGAGCGGCTTGCCCGGCCGGGCCGTGCGGTCCACCCAGGCGGCCTGCTCGGGGTCGGAGGGGTGCACCACGAAGGTGTCGCCGTCCTGGCACGTGTCGATACGGGCCAGCTCGCGCAGGGTCGCGCAGTCACCGAGGGTCAACTGGGTGGTGGGCCGGATGTCGTCGGCGGTGAGCGGCCCCGGCTTGGTCACATAGCTGCTGACGGAGCCGATCACCTGGCTCACGCCCGGCGTCCCGCGGAACGCCCCGATCATGCGCTCGGCGAGCGCCGCGTCGGGATAGTCGGCGAGCACGGTGTACTGGGCGCGGCTCGCGTCCGCGCCCGTCACCTTGTTGAAGTCGTCATGGATACCCACGAAGAACATGTGGAGCGCCACCGAACCGGCGACCGCCACCGTGATGCCGCTGACCGCCCGCGAGGCGGCGCCACTGCTCAACTGGAGCCCGCGGACGGCCAGTTGCCAGGACGGCGAGCCGCCGCGCAGCAGCCCCATCACCGCCTCCACCAGCCAGGGCAGCAGAGTGATGAGCCCGGCCAGTACCAGGGTGGCGCCCGCGGCGATGGTGACCGGGCCCATGGCGTCCATCAGCTGGACCCCGATACCGGGCGGCGCCACCGAGAGGGGCGCCGTGCGGGCGTCCGGGTTCTGGGAGACGAAGAGCAGCACCACACCGAGGCCGGGCATCGCGAGCCGCCACCACAGCCTGCGGCGCCGGATGCGTCCGCCCCGTACGACACCGAGAGGCTCGACGCTCACCGAGCGCATCGCGGCCAGGGTCACACCCACCGCGAGGGCGGGCACCGCGACGGCGACGAGCAGCGCGAGCCACGGCAGCGGCCTGAGGTCACCGGGGAAGAAGCCGAAGCTCCACAGGCCGAGGGGGCCGATGAGTTCGGCGAGGCCGAGGAAGAGCAGGGCGCCGACGGCGAGGCCGAG
This sequence comes from Streptomyces sp. NPDC048361, assembly GCF_040651795.1. Lineage (NCBI taxonomy): Bacteria > Bacillati > Actinomycetota > Actinomycetes > Kitasatosporales > Streptomycetaceae > Streptomyces > Streptomyces sp. NPDC048361. The sequence goes on along the minus strand of NZ_JBEZKW010000015.1, from coordinate 31,368 downwards.
CGCGGCCCCCGCGAGCGCCTCACCGCCGGCGACCCAGCGGGTGGTGCGGGCGTCGGCGCCGACCAGCCGCAGAGCCGCGAGCCGCCGGTCGCGCCGCTCGCCGCCGAACCGTACGGCGGTCGCGATGAAGATGGCGACGGGCATGAGGAGGACGACACAACTCAGGATGACGAGCACCACGAGCATCGGATCGAGCTGCTGCGTCTCGCCGATGTTGCCGAAGCCCGCCGCCGACGAGGCGCCGGCGTCGGTGGAGAGGGCGGCGTCGCCCGCGTAGAAGTAGAGCTCCGACGGTTCGACGAGTCCCGCGTCACCGATCGTCGCGGTGATCTTGTACGGGAGCCGTGGGCGCAGCAGTTCGCCCTCGGGGGAGGCGAGCAGATCGCGCAGTGCGGGGGAGACGGCCATGGTGCCGGCGGCGGGTATCGCCGTCAGGCCGGGCGGGAGCACCGGGTCGGCGTTGGCCGGGCGCAGCACCTTGCCGCCGATGGTGGAGGAGCGGTACTCGGTGTCGGCGACGGCATAGAGGAGCGAGACCGTGCGGTGCGCGGCGTTCCTGTCGGAGCCGGCGGAGAACGGCTGCCGGGCGTGGATGCGGTTGGCCCGCTCGTCGTCGAGGTGCGGCACGGAGGCCGCGCCGAGGAGCATGGCGACACCGAGGCCGACGCCGACCGCGGTGAGCCAGGTGCGGACCCAGCCCTCGCGGCCACCGCTGACGGCGAACCGGATGCCGAGGCCCAGATCGTGGAGGCGTCGCTTCATGGGAGAGGACTATACGCACGAGGTATACCCGCTGTGTATACCCGGGGTGCATAGCGCCGGAGAGGCATGTCATTACGGGACATAAAGGGGCGGTGTCCGGAACTCTCGCAACCCTTGGGACGATTCGATCGTCGGTTCCCATGGGGCAGGTGCTGATTCTCACGTACGGAAAAGACGTGATCGAATCCGTTATGTCCATACGTGCGGTGTTAGTTTTCTGAGCTGATCTGGCGAGTCTGGTGAGTCATATGAAGGCGAGCGACTGAGGTTATGGGCCGAGCGGAAGAGCGGCGCGCCCGGCAGGGCGGGGCGCGCCGAGGCAAGCAGAAGGTGAAGAAGAAGGGCATACGCCGGTTCTTCACCTGGAAGACGATGCTCGGCACGTTCTTCGGGCTCTGCCTTCTCGCGATGGGCGCGTTCTACGCCATCTACCTGATGGTGCAGATCCCCAGCGACAACGCCGAGGCCCACATGGAGAGCAACGTCTACAAGCTCTCCAACGGCCAGATGCTCGCCCGCTCGGGCCAGGTGAACCGCGAAGCCGTCAAGCTCGACCAGGTGTCGCCAGAGATCCAGCACAGCTTCGTCGCGCTGGAGAACAAGACGTTCTACGAGGACAAGGGCGTCGACTTCAAGGGCACCACCCGCGGCATCCTCAAGACCCTGATGGGCAAGGGCGCCCAGGGCGGCTCGACCATCACTCAGCAGTACGTCAAGAACAACTACCTGACGCAGGAGCAGACGGTCACCCGCAAGCTGAAGGAGATCGTGATCTCCCTCAAGGTGGACCAGCGCTTCAGTAAGAACGAGATCCTCGCCGGGTACATGAACACCAGCTACTACGGCCGGAACGCCTATGGCATCCAGGCCGCGGCGCAGGCGTACTACGGCAAGGACGCCTCCAAGCTGACGCTGTCGGAGGGCACGTACCTCGCCGCGCTGCTCCAGGCGCCCAGTCAGTACGACTGGCAGACGGCCGGCCCCGTCGGCAAGCAGCTGGTGGAGGGCCGCTGGAACAAGGCCCTCGACAACATGGTCGAGAAGAAGTGGCTGACCCCGGAGGATCGCAAGAACACGAAGTTCGAGCCGCCCATGGACGCCAAGGCCGCGCCGGGCCTGGAGGGACAGACCGGTTACCTGGTCGACGCCGCCAAGGACGAGTTGCGGGCCAACGGAGTCAGCGACGCCCTCCTGGCTCGCGGCGGCTGGACGATCACGCTCAACATCGACCCCGCCAAGCAGAAGCTTCTGGAGAACGCGGTCAAGGAAAAGCTCACCGGCAAGCTCGACCCGAAGAAGCGCAAGGTCGACGCCGATCTCCAGGCCGGCGCGGCGTCGGTGGACCCGAAGACCGGCTCGGTGGTCGCCCTCTATGGTGGGCAGGACTATCCCAAGCACCAGCTCAGCAACGCCACCAACGAGACCTACCAGCCCGCCTCGACGTTCAAGCCGGTCATCCTCGCGACCGCCCTCAACCAGGGCGCCGAGACGCAGGACGGTCAGCCGATCAAGGCGAACACGGTCTACGACGGCAAGAACAGGCGACCGGTCAAGGGCAGCAAGATCGCCTTCGCCCCGCCGAACGAGGACGACGTCAGCTACGGTCCCATCAGCGTCCAGGTCGCGATGAACAAGTCGGTCAACTCCGTCTTCGCGCAGATGGGCGTCGACGCCGACCTCTCCAAGGTGCGCGACACCGCCGTGGAGATGGGCATGAAGTCCCTCGACGGCAGAGCTCCCCTGCCGTCGATGACTCTCGGCTCCTACGGTGCGAGCCCGCTCCAGATGGCCGCGGTCTACGCCACGCTCGACAACCACGGCAAGAAGGTCACGCCGTCGATCGTGAAGACGGCCGTGCACAAGGACCACAAGTACAACAAGCCCGACCCCGTCGGCAGCCAGGTCATCAGCCGGGACGCGGCCGACGCCGTCACCTCGGTGCTCACCGGCGTGGTCGACGACGGTACGGCTCATGATTCCGTGGCCGCCGCCGACAACCGCGACGGCAAGCAGGTCGCGGGCAAGACCGGTACCTCCGACGACAACAAGTCGGCCTGGTTCACCGGCTACACCCCCGACCTCGTCACCTCCGTCGGGATGTGGGGCGAGGCTGCCTCTCCGCGCGTGGTGAAGGTCGACGGCAAGGACGTGAACATCCCCAAGGGCGGCCAGGTCACGATGGCCCATGGCGCAGGGGAGGACGGCCGTATCAACGGTGGTTCCATACCGGCCCGCATCTGGGCCGCGTACACCTTCGACGCGGTCAAGGGCGGCGCCGACAAGTTCGACCTGGAGACCGACCAGGGCGCGGCCGTCGAGCCCGCCTACACGCCGTCGAAGACGCCCAGCGGCACCCCGTCGAAGTCGACGAGTCCGACGCCGTCCAAGTCGACGAGTCCGACGCCGTCGAAGTCGACCAGCCCCACGCCGTCGAAGCAGCCGAGCGGGACGCCGAGCGGGACGAGTTCGCACCGCCCGCCGAAGTCGCCGCCGGCGACGCCGACCAACTCGGGCGGTCCGAGCCTGCCGGACGATCCGTTCAACCCGGCCGGGCCCAACTGACCCGGCCGCCCCACCGATACGGCCGACGGCCCCCGTTCCCGGGAAACCGGGAACGGGGGCCGTCGTGTGTCGTGGGCGGGTGCCCGCGGTGTCAGGGGCCGGTGGGCAGTTCGAACCAGACCACCTTGCCGCCGGAGAGCCGGGTCGCGCCCCAGCGCCGGGCCAGGCGGTTGACGAGGAAGAGGCCGCGGCCGCCCTCGTCGGTCTCGCGGGCCCGGCGCTGGCGCGGCAGTTGGGGCGAGTCGTCGCCGACCTCGCAGCGCAGGACGTCCGTCTTGAGCAGCCGCAGCGTGACCGGCCGCTCGGCGTACCGCACGGCGTTGGTGACGACCTCGCTCACCAGAAGCTCCACCGAGTCGGTGAGCTCTTCGAGACCCCAGCGCTCCAGCGCCCTGCGGGCCAGCCGCCGGGCCCGGCCGGGGGCGGTCTCCTCCGGGTCGAGGAACCAGTACGCCACGTCGCTCGGCGCGATCCCGTCGAAGCGGGCGGCGAGCAGCGCGATGTCGTCGTCCCGGTCGCCGGGGCCGAGCATGTCCAGCACGTCGTCGCAGAGCGCTTCGAGCGGCGGCGAGTGGTCGGGGCCGGTCAACTGGGCGGTGGCGGCGAGGCGTTCGCGCAGCTGCTCGATGCCGGTCCACACGTCGCGCAGGCGCGACTCGACCAGGCCGTCGGTGTAGAGGAGCAGCGTCGCACCCGCCGGGGCGTCCAGTTCGACGGCCTCGAAGTCGACGCCGCCGACGCCGATCGGGGCGCCCGGCGGCACCCGCAGGACCTCGGCGCGGCCCCCGAGGTGGAGCAGCACCGGTGGCGGGTGGCCGGCGTTGGCGATGGTGATGCGGTGCGCGACCGGGTCGTACACCGCGTACAGGCAGGTCGCCATCCGGTCGGTGCCGAGCCGCTGGGCCTGCTCGTCGAGGTGGTGCAGGACCTCGGCGGGCGGCAGGTCGAGGCCGGCCAGGGTCTGTGCGGTGGTGCGGAGCTGGCCCATGATCGCGGCGGAGGTCATGGAGTGGCCCATGACATCGCCGACCACGAGCGCGACCCGGCTGCCGGGCAGCGGGATCGCGTCGTACCAGTCGCCGCCGACCCGGGCGGTCTCGGCCGCCGGAAGGTAGCGCGAGGCGAGCCGCACGCCGGTGGGCTGGGGGAGGCTGTCGGGCAGCATGGTGCGCTGGAGCTCGTCGGCGATGTACGCCTCACGTCCGTACAGCACCGCCTTGTCGATGCCGAGCGCGGTGTGGGTGGCCAACTGGGCCGCCACGAGAAGGTCGTTGGCCTCGAAGGCGGGGCGTTCGGGGCCGCGCACGAAGACGGCGGCGCCGATCACCCGGCGCCGGCCTCGGAGCGGTGCGAGTATCGCCCGCCGGCCGCCGGGCACCGTACGGTCGGGCCCGAGCAGCTCGGCCAGGGCGGCGCGGGCGGCGGGGGACTCCGCGAAGACCGGACGCACCCCGCGCAGCACCTCGTTGAGCTCGCCGCCGGTGCGTACCTCGCACAGTTCGGAGGCGGGGGTGAGGTCGGGGCCCGCGCCGCCGAGCACGGTGAGGCCCTCGGCCTCCGCGCTCTCGCTCAGCGCCTCATCGACTAAACGCAGCCGGTCGGTGCGGCGAAGGCGCAGCACGAACGGGGTCGCCGGGCGCTCGTCGCCGACCGGCAGCGGGTCGCGCAGATGGACCAGGATCGCGTCGGAGAAGGTCGGCACGGTGGCCCGGCACAGGCCGAGCACGATCTCGTCGAGGTCTATGCCGCGGGCGATCCGCCGGGTCGCGGCGCCCACGAAGCGCAGTCGGTCGCCCTCGCGCCGCGCCACGTCCACGCCGTCACCGGACGCCGGGACGCCGGATCCACCGCCGCCCGAGGGGTCTGCACCGGGTCCACCGACGCCGGTCGCGCCGATGCCGGGCACGGCCGCCGCGGCCGCCGCGTCCCGGCCGGCGCGCTCGGGCTGGCCCGGCACGGAGGCGGTCACGCCGCTGCTCCGGTCGGTCGCGCGACCGGCCGGCCGGCCGCGCCGGCCGGGGCCGCGCGCCGTGTCCTGGGCCGCGGGCGCGGCGGCGTGTTCGCCTCCGCCCTGCCCGGCGCGCGGGTCGGCGCCCGCCTCCGCGGCGGCCGGTGTGTCTGCATGAGGCCTCCCCTGCTCCTCAAGAGCGTGCGGAAGGGTCTGCTCGGAGGGCCGGGCGCGTTCCTTGTGCCGGCTCTCGTGCGAGGTGGGCTGGGGCTCCGTCACGCGTCGGGTTCCGTCCGTCCGGGATGAGACATCCGCCCTGCCGCGAGCGGCGGCAGCGGCAGCGGCAGGGTAAGGCTGCGTGAGGCGGTCGCTTCACGCGGAGTACCCTCCCCCAGGTCCTTGAGGTGTGGGGGGAGCCCCGTCCGGGCGGCGACACCGGGCATGCTCCACCCCCCTGTGGTGACATACGGTCAATTGTTGCACCGAGACCGCCGATTGGCGCGGGTAGGCCGTGCACGGCCCCGCGGAGGACGATCCTACGTTTGAACCCCGGGGGCGCATCAAGGGTCTCACGACGTCATGTGCGCCGGAGTGCGATCCCAGTCCACCGGGAGCGCGGGAACGGGCCAGCGCGGATCGGGACGCCAGGCCTCCCAGCCGTCCGAGAACGGATGGCCCCACGCCTCGATCACCTCGACCGCGGCGTGCCCGGCCGCCCGGATCCGCCCCGCCTGCCCGCCGTCGATCAGGCCCACCTGCTGGGCCTGGGCGAACTCGTCCTCGTCCAGCCAGCTCCACCCGCGGTCCGGGTCGACCGCGATGTCGAGGAAGTGGTCCGTGGAGTCGATGCCGCCCGACCATCGCACGCGCGGCTCCTCCAGGTTCACGTACCAGTTCTTGAAACGCCAGCCCCGCTCCCAGAACAGCCACACCGACCAGGGCTCGCCGGGGCGGGCGAGCTTGAGCACACCGGTGCCGAACCACTGGGAACGCTCCGTGGTGCGCGGCGCGGTGTAGCGGGTGGCCAGTGGTTCCTGATACACCGGGCGGCCGTCCGCGAGCACCGGCCGTACGCACTGGGTGCCGGGCGCCATCCACACCGCGAGTATCTCGTCGGTGTCCTGGACGACGGTGACGGGGCGGCAGATGTGCACACGCCCCTTCACGCCGGGACCGTGGTCGCGATAGCGCCAGAGGATCTGGTCCCCCGGCGCCCAGTGTGGGGTGCCGCCTCCTGTGCCTGCCATGTGCAGATATTACGGAGTGCGGTCAAGACCCCGCTGCGACGTGGATCACGGGCGGCCGGAACACGGACGGCCGGATCACGGACAGCGGGATTACGGACGGCCGGATCACGGGCGGCTCAGGGCCGGGTCATCCGCAGGACGTCGAGCGCCTCGTCGAGTTGCTCGACCGTCAGGTCGCCGCGCTCGACGTACCCCGATTCCAGGACCACCTCGCGGATGGTCTTCCGTTCGGAGAGGGACTTCTTGGCGACCTTGGCGGCCTCCTCGTACCCGATGTACTTGTTGAGCGGGGTGACCACCGACGGCGAGGACTCGGCGTACTCGCGGGCCCGCTCCACATGGGCGGTGATGCCGTCGACGGTGCGGTCGGCGAGCAGTCGGGAGACGTTGGCGAGCAGCCGCACCGACTCCAGGAGGTTCTTGGCGATCACCGGGAGCATCACGTTGAGCTCGAAGTTGCCGGCCGCGCCCGCCGTCGCGACCGTCGCGTCGTTGCCGATCACCTGGGCCGCGACCATGAGGACGGCCTCCGGAATGACCGGATTGACCTTTCCGGGCATGATCGACGAGCCCGGCTGGAGGTCGGGAAGGCTGATCTCGGCCAATCCCGTACGCGGGCCCGACGCCATCCAGCGCAGGTCGTTGGAGATCTTCGTGAGCGAGACCGCGATGGTGCGCAGCTGACCACTGGTCTCCACCAGGCCGTCACGCGCGCCCTGCGCCTCGAAGTGGTCCCTCGCCTCGGTCAGCGGAAGCCCGGTGGTGCGCGCGACCTCGGCGATGACGGCCGCCGAGAAGCCGTGCGGGGTGTTGATGCCGGTGCCGACCGCCGTGCCGCCGAGGGGGAGTTCGGCCAGGCGGGGCAGGGCGGAGCGCAGCCGCTCGACGCCGTAGCGCATCTGCGCCGCGTAGCCGCCGAACTCCTGGCCGAGGGTGACCGGGGTGGCATCCATCAGATGCGTACGCCCCGACTTGACGACGTCGGCGAACTCGGCCGACTTGCGCTCAAGGGCGCTCGCCAGATGGTCGAGGGCGGGGATCAGGTCGGCGGTGACGGCGGCCGTCGCGGCGATGTGGATGGAGGACGGGAAGACGTCGTTGGAGGACTGCGAGGCGTTCACATGGTCGTTGGGGTGGACGGCGCGGCCCAGCTTCTCGGTGGCGAGCGTCGCCACGACCTCGTTCATGTTCATGTTCGACGAGGTGCCGGATCCGGTCTGGAAGACGTCGACCGGGAAGTGGTCGTCCCAGCGGCCCTCGGCGACCTCGCCTGCCGCCGCCTCGACGGCGCCCGCAATGTCCTTGTCGACGACGCCGAGCTCGGCGTTGACCTTGGCGGCGGCCGCCTTGATGCGGGCCAGCGCCTCGATGTGGGCGCGCTCAAGACGCTGCCCGGAGACGGGGAAGTTCTCCACCGCCCGCTGGGTCTGGGCCCGCCACTTGGCGTGCGCGGGGACCCGCACCTCACCCATCGAGTCGTGCTCGGTCCGGTACTCGCTGTCGTTCATGGGGTTGAACCTCCTGCAAAAGTTGAGCAGTTGTCTTGTTCTACCTATTCCCAACACGCCCTACCGGCCAGTAAATACCGGTGGGCCGCATTCTCCCGGGGGGACGACCCTCGTACCCCCGGAGCCCACCAGGGAGGCGTAATGAGGCGCACCAGGCACAGACTCCGCTGTACGTTCGCGGCGGCGGTGGCCGCCGCGGCGGCGTTCGGCGGCATGGCAGTGGGCGCGCCCGGCGCCCAGGCCGCGTCCGCACCGTCCGTCCAGTCCACCCCGCTCCCGCCCGACCTGGAGAAGATCCGGGCGGCGGAGGCCACCCAGCTGTACGGGGGCCCGGCCGAGCGGCCCATGGCCGACCGGAAGACCGGTCTGATCTCGCTGGGGGACAGCGAGATATCCGGCGAGGGCGTCGGCACGTACGAGGCCGGCACCAACGGGCCCGACAACTGGTGCCACCGCTCGCCCGACTCCGCGATCCACCGCACCGGCATCCCGGCCGACGAGACGTACAACGTCGCCTGCTCGGGCGCGTACACCGGCAACATCAGGATCGGCGGGACCAAGCAGTACGCCGACGAACTCGTGCAGAGCGACAGCCTCGCCATCAAGGCGCGCAACACCCGCATCAAGATGGTGCTCCTGGTCGCGGGCGCCAACGACGACCTCCAGTTCGGCCCGGTCATGACCGACTGCGTCGAGCGCTATCTGCTGCTCCAGGGCCCGTGCCAGTCGAAGTACGAGCCCGGCTGGCAGGCCCGGGTCGACGCGCTCGTGCCCAAGGTCGAGGGGACCGTGAGCGACCTCAAGACCGTGATGCGCGACGCGGGGTACGCCGACGGCTCGTACAAGCTCGTCGTGATGGGCTACCCGAGCCCGATCGGCCCCGACTTCCACGACAACCCCGGCTTCCCCGGCAAGCTCGTCTGCGGCGGGCTCGGCTACGACTCCGACACCGTATGGGGCCGCAACACCGCGGTGCCCGCCTTCGAGGTCGGCATGCGCAAGGCCGCCCAGGACACCGGTGCGACCTACCTCGACGACTCGCGGCTCTTCAACGGCCACGAGGTCTGCATGGAGGACACCTGGGCCCGGGGGCTGTTCATCGACGTCTCCAAGCCCGGTCTGCCGGACGAGAACTCGGTCCGCCAGTCCTTCCACCCCAACTACCGGGGCCACGGCGCCTTCGCCTCCTGCCTCACCCAGCTCTACAACTCCGGTGCGCAGGAAGGTAGTTGTGCTGACCCGGCCTCCACCGGGAGCCCGACGCTCTACCCGCTCGCCTGGGACGACGCGTACCGGCCGCTGAAGAACGAGGCGACCGGAAGCTGCGCCGACGTCACCGCCTCCAACAGCGCCAACGGCACGGCGGTCATCGGCTGGGACTGCCACGGCGGACGCAATCAGGGCTGGTGGTACGACGCCGGGCGCAAGTCCGTCCACACCCAGCTCACCCAGGACCGCTGCCTGGACGTGCCGGGGGCGAAGTACACCGCCGGCGCCCAGCTGATCATCTGGAACTGCTCGGGCTCGGCCAACCAGGAGTGGGTGCGCGCTTCGGGCACCCTGCGCCCGGCCGCGGCCACCAGCCTGTGCGCCACCCTCGGCGCCGCGAAGGACCCGCTCACCCTGCGCGGCTGCGACGGCAGCGCGAGTCAGCGCTTCGCCTGATCCGTACGGAAGCCCGGCCCCGTCACGGACGACTGTCCGCGGCGGGGCCGAGGTGCGCCACCTCGATCGCGGAGGGGGACAGCGCCGCCGATACGCGGACGCGGGCGCCGAGACCCAGCGGAACCCGGGCCCGCGCCGCGTACTTCAACGGCCGCCCGTGCACACAGAACAGCACCTCGCCGTAGCCGCCCCGCGGGATCGGCGTGACCACGTGCCCCGCCGCGCCGACCATGGCGTCCGCCGCGGGCGAGGCCTTCGCGCGCCGCCGCAGGAGCGTCCGGTCGAGGCCCGTGAGTAACCCGCGGGACTGGCTGAACCACCCCAACTGCGCCACCCCTCCCGGTGGTTGAACCGCCCCGGCCGAGACGGCGACCGGGGCGATTACGGACACATGCCAGGATAGGCAGCCAATTCACCAGGCCCTTAGGGCCTTTGGACCCTATTCGCGCACCGGTTTCGGCAGGGGATCAGCGTCGGAGGGGGGATCGGTCCCGGATGAGGATCAGGCCCGCACGGGATCAGGCCCGCACGGGGATCAGCCCCGCACGGGGATCAGCCTCCGAGGGGGATCAGCCCCGCACGGGGATCAGCCTCCGAGGGGGATCGGCCCCGCACGGCGATCAGCCGCGGACGGGGATGTTCAGGAACGTCGGGGGCTCGGCCGGGGCCTGGAAGAAGTCGTTGCCCTTGTCGTCGACGACGACGAACGCCGGGAAGTCCTCGACCTCGATCTTCCACACCGCTTCCATGCCGAGCTCCTCGTACTCGACGACCTCGACCTTCTTGATGCAGTCCTGCGCGAGCCGTGCCGCCGGGCCGCCGATCGAGCCGAGGTAGAAGCCGCCGTGCGCGTCGCAGGCGTCGGTGACCTGCTTCGAGCGGTTGCCCTTGGCCAGCATCACCTTGGAGCCGCCCGCCGCCTGGAACTGCTCGACGTAGGAGTCCATCCGGCCGGCCGTGGTCGGGCCGAACGAGCCGGACGCGTACCCCTCGGGGGTCTTGGCCGGGCCCGCGTAGTACACCGGGTGGTCCTTCAGGTACTGCGGCATCTCCTCGCCCGCGTCGAGCCGCTCCTTGATCTTGGCGTGCGCGATGTCGCGGGCCACGACCAGCGGGCCGGTCAGCGAGAGGCGGGTCTTGACCGGGTGCTTGGTCAGCTCGGCCAGGATCGCGTCCATCGGCTGGTTGAGGTCGATGCGTACGACGTCCTCTTCGCCCGCCGAAAGGTGCTCGTCGGTGGTCTCCGGCAGGAAGCGCGCCGGGTCGGTCTCCAGCTGCTCAAGGAAGACGCCCTCGGCGGTGATCTTCGCGACGGCCTGGCGGTCGGCCGAGCAGGAAACGGCGATCGCGACGGGCAGCGAGGCGCCGTGCCGCGGCAGGCGCACCACGCGGACGTCGTGGCAGAAGTACTTGCCGCCGAACTGCGCGCCGATGCCGATCTTCTGGGTCAGCTCGAAGACCTTCTTCTCCAGCTCCTCGTCGCGGAAGCCATGGCCCAACTCCGAGCCCTCGGAGGGCAGTTCGTCGAGGTAGTGCGCGGAGGCGTACTTCGCGGTCTTCAGCGCGAACTCGGCGCTGGTGCCGCCCACCACGATCGCCAGGTGGTACGGCGGGCACGCGGCGGTGCCGAGCGAGCGGATCTTCTCCTCCAGGAACTTCATCATGGAGGCCTCGTTCAGGACGGCCTTCGTCTCCTGGTAGAGGAACGACTTGTTGGCCGAGCCGCCGCCCTTGGCCATGAAGAGGAACTTGTAGGCGCCGCCGTCGGTCGCGTACAGCTCGATCTGCGCGGGCAGGTTGGAGCCGGTGTTCTTCTCGTCCCACATGGTCAGGGGCGCCATCTGCGAGTACCGCAGGTTGAGGTTCAGATAGGCGTCGTAGATGCCGCGCGACAGGGCCGCCTCGTCGCCGCCCGGGGTCAGCACGTTCTGGCCGCGCTTGCCCATGACGATCGCGGTGCCGGTGTCCTGGCACATCGGCAGGACGCCCGCCGCGGCGATGTTCGCGTTCTTCAGGAGGTCGAGCGCGACGAACTTGTCGTTGCCCGAGGCCTCCGGATCGTCGATGATCTTGCGGAGCTGGGCGAGGTGGGCCGGGCGCAGGTAGTGCTGGATGTCGTGGATCGCCTCGGCGGCGAGGGTGCGCAGCGCCTCCGGCTCGACCTTGAGGAACGTACGGCCGTCGGCCTCGAAGGTGGAGACACCCTCGGCGGTCACCAGGCGATACGGCGTGGTGTCCTCTCCCAGGGGGAGAAGGTCGGAGTACTGAAACTCTGGCATTACGGCCATTCCTCACTCGGCAGACAGCTGCCGTACCTCCATTGGCACAGCACCCTCCAGCGTATGCCGCGACCCCGCCGCCGTTGCTGTGAGGTAAGGCTCAGTTGCCGGGCCCGTCGAGCGATCGCGCCCGCGACTAGTCGCGATCTATCGCGTTTGGGTACGCTGCCTCCGTGGACCTCGAAAAGCACGCCAAGGTGGACCCGGCCGAGCCCGCGAAGCCCGATCTCACCCAGCACGCCGAGCCCCCGGCGCTGCGGGCCTCCGACGCCGACCGGGACCGGATCGCCGACATCCTGCGCGACGCGCTGGCCGAGGGGCGCCTCGACGCGGCCGAGCACTCCGAGCGGATCGACGCGGTCTACCGCGCCAAGACCGTCGGTGAACTGGAGCCCCTGGTAAGGGACTTGCCCGCGAGCGGGGCGCGCCCACGTCCGGTCGTCGCCCCCGGCCCGCGCGAGGCCGAGGAGACGGGCGCGGCGGTCGACGCCGAGAACCTCGTCGCCGTCTTCTCCGCCTCCACCCGCAAGGGCCGCTGGCGGGTCGGCCGGCGCACCAATGTCTTCTCCCTCTTCGGCAGCGTCGAGATCGACCTCACCGAGGCGCTCTTCGAGCAGCGTCTGACCGTCATCAACGCGACCGCGATTTTCGGCAATGTGGAGGTGCGGGTACCGGAAAACCTGAACCTGCGCGGCAGCGGCACCGGAATTTTCGGCAACTTCGAGGTGCACACCCTGGAGTCCGAGGATCCCGAGGCGCCGGTCGTCGTCGTCCATGGATACTCGGTCTTCGGCAACATCGAGGCCAAGCCGAAGCGGGGCAAGCTCATCGCCGACCTGCATCAGCGGCTGCGCAAGCGGCTCGAATCCTGACGTCGGGACCGGCGCACGGCGACGACGAGTTCAGGCCATCGCGCACCCGAGCGCAGTTCCGCCTGTCGGAACTCAGTGCATAGGCCCGCGCACAGCGGGTAGGGACTGTGCCATCGTCGCTCGCTCGCGAAGCCGTCGTCAGGAGTAGACCGTGCTGCATCCGCCGCATCATTCCCTGCAGGTCGCCGCCGTTCCGCCGCAGCGTGGTCAAGCCAGGGAGGATCAAGCGGGCCCGTGGCACGCGGAGGCGGTCTGCCGCCGGGACGAGGCGGGCCTGTTCTTCGCCCCCTCGAAGGAGCCGACGGCTGCGAGGCTCTCCCGCGAGGAAGCCGCCAAGCGCGTCTGTGCCCGCTGTCCGGTCATGGTGGAGTGCCGCGAGCACGCCCTGCTCATGCCCGAGCCGTACGGCGTCTGGGGCGGCCTGACCGCGGCCGAGCGCCGTGTCGTGATCGCCCGCCGCCGGCGGCGCGAGGTCGACTTGAAGAAGTCCGCGTCCGCCGCGTAGCCCTGCCTCCTGCGGCCCGCGTAGCTCCGCGTGCGTGAAGGGGCGCCCCCGCCGCACAACGGGGACGCCCCTTCACCTACGTACGAAGCGCTGAACTACCGTGCTCCCGGGCCTACTTGGCCCGGTCGAAGTCGATCGCGCTGTACGCGCGCAGCTTGGAGAGCCGGTGCGTGGAGTCGATCTGGCGGATCGTGCCCGACTTCGAGCGCATGACGAGCGACTGGGTCGTCGCGGTCGCCGAGCGGTAGCGGACGCCGCGGAGGAGCTCGCCGTCGGTGATGCCGGTGGCGACGAAGAACACGTTGTCGCCGCTGACCAGGTCGTCGGTGGAGAGCGTACGGTCCAGGTCGTGCCCGGCGTCGAGCGCGCGCTGACGCTCCGCCTCGTCCTTGGGCCACAGCTTGCCCTGGATCACACCGCCCAGGCACTTGATCGCGCAGGCCGAGATGATGCCCTCGGGGGTGCCGCCGATGCCCATGAGCAGGTCGACGCCGGTGCCCTCGCGCACGGCCATGATCGAACCGGCGACGTCGCCGTCCGAGATGAACTTGATGCGCGCGCCGGTCTCCCGGATCTCCTTGACGATGCCCTCGTGGCGGGGGCGGTCCAGGATGACCACGGTGACGTCCTCGGGCGAGGAGTTCTTGGCCTTGGCGACCCGGCGGATGTTCACCGAGACCGGGGCGTTGATGTCGACGAAGTCGGCGGCCTCGGGGCCGGTGACCAGCTTGTCCATGTAGAACACCGCGGACGGGTCGAACATGGCGCCGCGGTCGGCGGCGGCGAGCACGGCGATCGCGTTCGGCATGCCCTTGGCGTTGAGGGTGGTGCCGTCGATGGGGTCGACGGCGATGTCGACCTCCGCGCCGGTGCCGTCGCCGATGCGCTCCCCGTTGTAGAGCATGGGGGCCTCGTCCTTCTCGCCCTCACCGATGACGACGATGCCGTTCATCGAGACGGTGGAGACGAGGGTCCGCATGGCGTTGACCGCGGCGCCGTCCGCGCCGATCTTGTCCCCGCGGCCGACCCAGCGGCCGGCGGCCATGGCGGCCGCCTCGGTGACCCGGACCAGTTCGAGGGCCAGGTTGCGGTCGGGAGCCTCGGGGGAGACCTCGAGTTCGGACGGCAGATGATGCTCGGTCATCGGAGCGCACCTTTCTGTACGGCGACGGCCGCAAGGTAAGAGGGTGCTAGGACTCTATCGGCACGTCGACAAATTGAGCAGAGGGGCCCACGTATGAGCGGCGACATGACCTGAGAACATAGGGTCGTGGCAGGAACGCGCAGCAGCAAGCAGACAGTCCGGAACATGCTGCAGTCGCTGGCGGTGATCGGCATCGCGGCGGCTGTGATCTATGTGTTCATCCCGCACGACGAATCGGACGCACCCCCGCTCAAGGCGGTCAACTACACGGTCGAGCTCACGACCGTGCGCCGGGCCGCGCCCTACCCCGTGGCGGCCCCGGTCGGCCTGCCCGACCAGGACAAGTGGAAGGCGACCTCGGTCTCGTACGACGGGACCAAGGACAACGCCTGGCACCTGGGCTTCCTCGACCCCCACAACCAGTACGTCGCCGTCGAGCAGTCGACCGCGCCCTCGGAGAAGTTCGTCGCGGAGGTCAGCAGGAACGCGGCGAAGACCGAGAAGTCGCAGCAGATCGGGGGCGCGACCTGGACGTTCTGGGACGGCCCCAAGTACGACGCGCTGGTCCGCCAGGACAAGGGTTCCACCACGGTGGTCACCGGCACGGCGCCGTACGGTCAGCTGGTGGCGATGGCGGGGGCCCTGGAGTCGAAGAGGACGCCGGCCGCCTGAGGTTTGGCAGCACGGCATACGGCGAGGGCCGCCGCACCGGAGTGGGTGCGGCGGCCCTCGCCGTATGCCGTGCTGCGCTGAGGGTCGCGCTCAGACGGTGGTGACGACGTCGTAGGCCAGACGCGGGCTACGGGGGCTGTGTCGTCCCGGGGGCAACCCCCGGACCCCCGGCCGAGGGGGTGCCTCAGACGGTGGTGACGACGTCGTCGTAGGCCAGACGCGGGCTACGGGGGAACCAGGCGTCCTCGCCGGGCTTGCCGATGTTGACGACCATCAGCGGGGTGTGGTCGTCGTCCAGGAACTCCTTCTGCACACCGGCGGCGTCGTAACCCGTCATCGGGCCGGCGGCCAGACCGGCGGCGCGGACGCCGACGATGAAGTACGCGGCCTGCAGCGCGGAGTTGAACAGGGCCGCGCCCTCGCGGACCGGGCGCTCCGAGAAGAAGGCGTCCTTGGCGGCGGGGAAGTGCGGGAAGAGGGTGGGCAGTTCCTCGTGGAACTCGTTGTCGGCGGAGAGGATCGCGACCAGCGGCGCCGCGGCGGTCTTCGGACGGTTACCCTCGGCCATGTGCTTGACGAGGCGCTCGCGGGCCTCGGGGGAGCGGACCAGGGTGACGCGCAGGGGCGACTGGTTGAAGGCGGTCGGGCCGTACTTGACCAGGTCGTAGATCGCCTGGACCTGCTCGTCGGTCACCGGCTCGTCGGTGAACGTGTTCGCGGTGCGGGCCTCGCGGAAGAGGAGGTCCTGGGCGGCGGGGTCAAGAACGAGAGACATCTGGGGATTACCTTCCGGGGTGCTGATCAACCGATGGGTTCGACGGTACGACAGGTTTAGGTTAACTTTCAACTAAGTTGCGGGACGGGTGAGCAGGGTCACAGGGGTGCGGGGTACGGGGTGCGGCCTTGGGGCGCGGGCTCGGGGCGCAGGTCGGGGCGTGGGCTCGGGGCGTGGGCACTCGGGGTGAGGTGGGCCCGCGCGGTTCCCCGCGCCTCTGGCAGGGTTGACCTCGGCAGGGTGCCCCGCAGAGGCCACCTCAGCCTGTCCGGCGTTTGAGGACGAGCGCCCTTGAGGCGCGACGGGGTCCGGGGCGGAGCCCCAGGGGCTGGCGGGGGCAGACCTCGGCCCCCGGAGTGGTCAGGAGTCGGCCGGGTCCGCCAGCGCCGCGTCGAGGCGGGCCCGCGCCCCCTCGAGCCACCGGCGGCACACCTTCGCCAGCTCCTCCCCCCGCTCCCAGAGCGCAAGGGACTCCTCCAGCGTCGTACCCCCCGCCTCGAGTCGCCGTACGACATCGATCAACTCGTCCCGCGCCTGCTCGTACCCCAGCGCCGCGTCACCCGACACGACCGCGTCCTCGTCCGTCTTGGCCATGCGGTCCACCCTAAGGGCGGGGTACGACAGTGACGTGCAGCTCGCCCTCGGCGACCCGAGCGCGCAGATCCTCGCCGGGGGAGAGTTCGCCGGGGGAGCGGACCACTTCGCCACCGGCCCGCTGGAGCACCGCGTACCCCCGCTCCAGGGTCGCCTTCGGCGACAGGGCCACCACGCGCGCGTGGGTGTGCGAGAGCTCGGAGTCGGCCCGGTCCAGGTGGTGGCCGAGCACCCGGCGCGAGCGGTGCAGCAGCGCGTCGACCTCGTCGGCCCGGTCGTCCACCATCCGCTGCGGACGCTCCATCCACGGCCGCCCCAGCACCCCCGCCAGGCCCCGCTCCTCGCGGTCGACCACGCCGACGACATGGCGGCGCGCCCGGTCCCGCAGCAGCCGGACCCGGTCCAGCTCCTCGCCGACGTCCGGCACGACCTTCTTCGCGGCGTCCGTCGGCGTGGACGCCCGCAGGTCCGCGACCAGATCGAGCAGCGGCGCGTCCGGCTCGTGCCCGATCGCCGACACCACCGGCGTACGGCACCGGCCGACCGCGCGTACGAGCTCCTCGTCCGAGAACGGGAGCAGGTCCTCCACACTGCCGCCGCCCCGCGCCACGATGATCACGTCGACGTCGTCCAGCTCGTCGAGCTCCTTCACCGCCCGCACGACCTGCGGCACGGCGTGCACCCCCTGCACCGCCACGTTGCGTACCTCGAAGCGCACCGCGGGCCAGCGCCGCCGCGCGTTCTCCAGGACGTCCCGCTCGGCCGCCGATGCCCGGCCCACGACGAGCCCGACGAGCTGCGGCAGGAAGGGCAGCGGACGCTTGCGGTCCAGGGCGAAGAGGCCCTCCGCCGCCAGGCTCCGCTTCAACTGCTCAAGTCTGGCGAGGAGTTCACCGATGCCGACCGGCTTTATCTCCACCGCCCGCAGCGAGAGCTGACCGCGCGGCGCGTACCACTCGGGCTTCGCGTGGACGACGACCCGCGCGCCCTCGGACACCACGTCGGCCACCGCGTCGAAGACCTGGCGGTAGCAGGTGACGCCCACCGAGATGTCGTGCGAGGGATCGCGCAGGGTCAGGAAGACCACGCCCGCGCCGGGCCGCCGCGAGAGCTGGGTGATCTGCCCCTCCACCCAGACCGCCCCGAGTCGGTTGATCCACCCCCCGATGAGGCGCGACACCTCGCCGACGGGGAGCGGCGCGTCCGCACTCGTATTCAGAGCCATGTACGCAGGCTAGCCCGCGCCACCGACACCCCCGCCCGGTGCGGGTGACTCGGGGCCCGATCCGCCCCGGCGGCCCCACTGCATGGCGAGCACCACCAGGCCCACCGCGAGCCAGCCGAGGCCGACCAGCTGGGCCGTGGCCGTCGCCTCCCAGATCACCGCGACGATGACGGCCGCGCCGAGCACCGGAACCACCACGTGGCTCATCCAGTGGGGGGCGCCCTCCATGCGGCGTACCGCGTACCAGGCGATGACCGAGACGTGCAGCAGGAAGAACGCGGTCAGCGCGCCCATGTCGACCACGGACACGAGATGGTCCATGCCGTCGTCGCGGCGGGCCGCCCACACAGCGGCGACCAGCGTGACCACCGCGGCCAGCAGCAGCGCGGGCCGCGGCACCCCGGAGCCGGTGTGCGACAGAACGCGCGGCAGCCGTCGGTCGCGGGCCATCGCGAAGACGAGCCGGCCCGCCGCGGCCTGCCCGGCGAGCGCCGCGAACGCCGCCCCGATCGCCTTGCTGACCGCTACGA
This sequence comes from Streptomyces sp. NPDC048361, assembly GCF_040651795.1. Classification (NCBI taxonomy): domain Bacteria; kingdom Bacillati; phylum Actinomycetota; class Actinomycetes; order Kitasatosporales; family Streptomycetaceae; genus Streptomyces; species Streptomyces sp. NPDC048361. The sequence continues at coordinate 13,080 of NZ_JBEZKW010000015.1, read as the reverse complement.
GGGTGTGCAGCCAGCCGCCGACCGAGGCCTCCACGGTGTCGTAGAAGGCCGAGCCCTGCTTGACGGGATCGGCCGCCAGCTGCGCAGACGTCATCGGTTCGAGGAGCGCCGCCAGATACGACTGCACGATGAACAGCGACCCGGCCAGCACCAGGCAGAACAGCACCGCCCGCGCCACCTTCGCCGAGCCGCCCGTCACCTCCTCGGCGAACGTCGCGATTGCGTCGAAGCCCAGATAGGAGAGGACCGCGACGGACACCGCACCGAGGACCGCGCCGAGCGTGAACCCGGCGTCCCCGCTCAGCGGCGAGAGCCAGCCCCGCTGCGCCCCGTCCCGTACGAGCACGACCACCGCGGACACGACGAAGACGAGCAGCACCACGATCTCCATCGCGAGCACCGCGAAGCCGACCCGGGCCGCGGCCCGTACGCCCCACAGGTTCAGGAGAGTGGTGATCACCACGGCGAGCGCGGTCCACACCCAGCGCGAGACCGACGGTACGAGGGAGTTCATCGCGATGCCCGAGAAGAGGTAGGCGACGGCCGGGATGAGCAGATAGTCGAGCATCGCCATCCACCCGGCGATGAATCCGGGCCCCTCGCCGAGCGCCTTGCGCGCGTACGCGAAGACCGACCCGGCCAGCGGGACGACCCGCACCATCTGCGCGTAGCTGAAAGCGGTGAATCCCATGGCGATCGTCGCCACCAGATAGACCAGCGCGACCGCGCCGTGCGACTTGGCGTCCAGGGTGCCGAAGATGCCGACCGGGGCCATGGGCGCGATGAAGAGGAGGCCGTAGACCACCAGGTCCCGGAAGCCGAGACTCCGCCGCAGCTGCCCGGCCCCCTCGCCCGCGCCGCCCGGGCCGGCCCCCTCGGGGCGGCGGGGCCCGCCGGAATCCTCGTGCTCCTCGCGTACGCCACTCATGCGGCCAGTCTCACCGGCCGGGCGATCTTTGGCCCGCCGGGCACGCCAGTCGGGCGCGGGGGCGGGGGTGTGGGCGGGGCGCGGCGCGCCCGGGCGCGAGGTGTGGCGGGGCGGTGCGCACGCCAGGCGGGACGGCGGGGCTGTCGGCGCCAGCCCCTACCATGGACGACATGACTACTGCCGCCCACTCGTCGCCCACCACCGCCCCCAGTGGAGACGCTGCGCGCCACAGTGACAAGCGGGTCCTGCTCGCCGCTCCCCGCGGTTACTGCGCGGGCGTGGACCGTGCCGTCATCGCCGTGGAGAAGGCCCTGGAGCAGTACGGGGCGCCCGTGTACGTCCGGCACGAGATCGTCCACAACAAGTACGTCGTGCAGACCCTGGAGAAGAAGGGCGCGATCTTCGTCGAGCGGACGGAGGAGGTGCCCGAGGGCTCCATCGTGATGTTCTCCGCCCACGGCGTCGCCCCGACCGTCCACGCGGAGGCCGCCGAGCGCAAGCTGGCCACCATCGACGCGACCTGCCCGCTGGTCACCAAGGTCCACAAGGAAGCCGTGCGGTACGCGAAGGAGGACTACGACATCCTCCTGATCGGCCACGAGGGCCACGAGGAAGTCATCGGCACTTCGGGCGAGGCCCCGGACCACATCACCCTCGTCGACGGCCCGGACGACGTGGCCAACGTCGAGGTCCGCGACGAGTCGAAGGTCGTCTGGCTCTCCCAGACCACGCTCTCCGTCGACGAGACGATGGAGACGGTCGGCGCGCTCAAGAACAAGTTCCCGAACCTGCTCTCGCCGCCCAGCGACGACATCTGCTACGCCACGCAGAACCGCCAGGTCGCGGTGAAGAAGCTCGCCGAGGACGCGCAACTGGTCATCGTCGTCGGCTCCAAGAACTCCTCGAACTCGATCCGCATGGTCGAGGTCGCCCTCGACGCGGGCGCCCCCGCCGCCCACCTGGTCGACTTCGCCGACGAGATCGACGAGGCCTGGCTCGAAGGCGTCACCACGGTCGGCCTGACCTCGGGCGCCTCCGTACCGGACGTTCTGGTGGACGGCGTCCTGGAATGGCTGGCCCAGCGTGGCTACGGCGACGTCGAGACGGTGAAGACGGCGGACGAGTCGATCACCTTCTCGCTCCCCAAGGAGCTCCGCCGCGACCTGCGCGCGGAGGCGGCCGAGCTCTCGGGCGAGTAGCCCCGCCGGTCCGCCCCGTCCACCCGTACGGTGGGTTCCATGAACGCCATGAGGAACGTGTTCGGAGTGGACGTCGGCGGAACCGGCATCAAAGGTGCCCCGGTCGACTTGGCGAAGGGCGATGTGGCGCAAGAACGCCACAAGGTGCTGACCCCGCACCCCGCGACGCCCGAGGCGGTCGTGGAGGGCATCGCGGAGGTGGTCGGCCACTTCGGCTGGTCGGGCCCGGTCGGCATGACGTTTCCGGGGGTGATCGCCGCGAACACCGTACGGACGGCTGCGAACGTGGCCAAGGAGTGGGTGGGCGTGGACGCGGCCCGCCTGGTCGCCGACCGCCTCGGTGGCATGCCGGTCACCGTCGTGAACGACGCGGACGCGGCGGGCGTGGCCGAGATGAACTTCGGTGCGGGCCGCGGCCGCAAGGGCACGGTGATCCTGCTGACGTTCGGTACGGGCATCGGCAGTGCGCTCTTCGTGGACGGCCGCCTCGTCCCCAACACCGAGCTCGGCCACCTCGAACTCCACGGCCGCGAGGCGGAGAAGCACGCCTCGACCAAGGTCAAGGAGGACGAGGACCTGAGCTGGTCGCACTGGGCGCGCCGGGTCCAGAAGTACCTGGCCCATGTGGAGATGCTCTTCTCGCCCGAGCTGTTCATCATCGGCGGCGGCGTCAGCCGCAAGGCGGAGAAGTTCCTCCCGCTGATCGAGGGCATCGCGGCCGAGATCGTCCCGGCGGAGCTCCAGAACAACGCGGGGATCGTGGGGGCGGCGATGGTGGCGGCTGAGCGGTAGCCCTGCGGGGTGCCGGAGTGGTGCCGGGGTGAGTGCGAGCTCGGGCACGCGGTGGGCCGGGGCCGGTTGTTCCGGTGGGGGCAGGGGTGGCGGTGCCGCGGCCTGCCGCTTGGGGGCGGGGCCGCCGGCGGTGGGGTGAGGGTGCCCTCCCTACCGCTTGGGTGCGGGCCCGCCGGGGTTCCTGAGACTGCGCCGACGCCCCATCAGCCGGACCTTGCGTACGGTCGCGATGACGCCGGCCACCAGCGTTCCGGCGTAGAGCCAGCCCGCGTGCAGGGCGAGCGCCGTCACCACGGCCATCGTCTGGCCCGCGAAACCGCCGGTGCCGCCCGCGATCGGAACGATCCCGACCGCGAAGGCGATCGGTACGCAGATCGGCGCGGTGACGAGGTCGGCGGGCCGCACCCAGCGTGCGGTCACCGCGCTGACCAGCAGGAACAGCACCCCGTACACGGCTGGTGAGCCGTCGAGGAGCAGCCAGTCCAGGATGCCGAGCGCGAACATCAGGGCGGCGGCGAAGAGGCCGCCGCCGAGCCCGGTGAGCCGGGGGGAGGGGAGTCTGCGCAGCGCGAGGACGAGGGGAGGCACCGGCCGGGTGCGTCCGGCCGCCCGGTAGACGGCGGCGCTCTCACCGCTCACCGCCGCCCCGGCGGCCCCGCCGGCGGGCGCCTGGGAAGCCGCCGGCCCCGGTGTCCGGGGTCGCTGTCCGCGCTGCGGGGTGCGTGTCCTGTATTGCTCCACCGCACCAACGTAGGTCGCCGCAGGGGAGTAACCGCCCATTGGACACGCCTTTTGGCCGAGCTTGCCCACACGTTCGACGGCGCGAGGCGGTCGGGATGCTGCCGGACCTGGCGCCCGGGGCTCTGACGGGCGGGGTTCGCGGGTCGGGGTGGGCCGGGTTCGCGAGGCGGGGCGGGCCGGGTTCGCGGGCCTGGACGGGTGGGGCCGGGGGTGGTGGCCGGGGCCGTCACCGCCGGGAGCGGGCGCCCGTAAACTGGTGGGCGGTCCACTCTCCGGACCGTCCACCGCCCTCGTACCGGGAAGTCGCCACGTGTCGCTCACGATCGGAATCGTCGGTCTGCCGAATGTCGGCAAGTCGACCCTGTTCAACGCCCTGACCAAGAACGACGTACTGGCGGCCAACTACCCGTTCGCCACCATCGAGCCGAACGTCGGCGTCGTCGGCGTCCCCGACACCCGCCTGGCCAAGCTGGCCGAGGTCTTCAGCTCCCAGCGGATCCTGCCCGCCACCGTCGACTTCGTCGACATCGCCGGCATCGTGCGTGGCGCGAGCGAGGGCGAGGGCCTGGGCAACAAGTTCCTCGCGAACATCCGCGAGTCGGACGCGATCTGCCAGGTCATCCGCGCCTTCAAGGACGAGAACGTCGTCCACGTCGACGGCAAGGTGTCCCCCAAGGACGACATCGAGACGATCAACACCGAGCTGATCCTCGCCGACCTCCAGTCCGTCGAGAAGGCGGTGCCGCGCCTGACGAAGGAGTCCCGCCTCCAGAAGGACAAGATCGCGGTCCTGGCGGCCGTCGAGAAGGCGCAGAAGATCCTCGAAGCGGGCGACACCCTCTTCTCGCACGGCATCACCAAGGGCACCGAGCAGGGCGACCTGCTGCACGAGCTGCACCTGCTGACCACGAAGCCGTTCCTGTACGTGTTCAACGTCGACGAGGACGAACTGGTCGACGAGGACTTCAAGAACGAGCAGCGCGCCCTGGTCGCCCCGGCGGAGGCGATCTTCCTCAACGCGAAGATCGAGTCCGAGCTGATCGAGCTGGACGACGACGAGGCGCTCGAACTCCTCCAGTCCATGGGCCAGGAAGAGCCGGGCCTCGCCACCCTCGGCCGCGTCGGCTTCGCCACCCTGGGCCTCCAGACCTACCTGACGGCCGGCCCCAAGGAAACCCGCGCCTGGACCATCCCCCAGGGCGCCACGGCCCCCGAGGCGGCCGGTGTCATCCACACCGACTTCCAGAAGGGCTTCATCAAGGCGGAGGTCATCTCCTTCGACGACCTGATCGACGCGGGCTCCGTCGCAGAGGCCCGCTCGCGCGGCAAGGCGCGGATGGAGGGCAAGGAGTACGTGATGCAGGACGGGGATGTGGTGGAGTTCCGCTTCAACGTGTAGTGGCTGAGGTATCACCACGTCGCCGATCTGGCAAACATGCAGGTCAGGAGGGGTTCGGCTCTTCGGAGTCGGGCCCCTTCGTTTTCCCCGTGCTGGATCGGTGCTGGGGCGGCTGATCGTCCGTCAGTCGTTTTCCTCTCCTGAACGGCACCAAGAGTGGTACGTTATTACGTACCAGTTAATGGAAGGGGCAGGGCATGTCCATAACCGCGAGTGAAGCCCGCAAGGAACTGTTCCCGCTGATCAAGAAGGTCAACGAGAACCACGAGGTCATTGAGATCGTCTCGAAGCACGGCAACGCCGTGCTTGTCTCGGCCGATGACTATGCGGCGTTGCGTGAGGGGTCGTACCTGCTGCGCTCGCCGGCGAACGCCCGGCGTCTGCTCAAGGCGTACGAGAACGCCCTGTCCCACATCAACGTGTCGGAGCGTGAGCTGATCGATCCGGGCTCGTCGGACGCTGGTGCGGGTGCCGCGTGAGGCTCGTCTTTGAGGATCAGGGCTGGGAGGACTACACGTCCTGGCTCAAGAACGACCGCAAGATGCTCGCTCGGATCAACAAGCTCATCGAGGACGTCAGGCGCGACCCCTTCTCGGGAATCGGCAAGCCTGAGCCGCTGAAGTACCACTTGCCGGGGGCTTGGTCGCGACGGACCGACGACGAGCACCGCCTCGTCTACCTGGTGACGGCCAAGGAGATCGTCATCCTCGCCGCCAGGTACCGCTACTGATCGCTGAGTTGTCGGTGTGGGCTGGGATGCCCTCCCGAGCTGAGATGACCTCCTCGAAATCTCCGTTTTCGCAGTTGACCAGCGCGGACAGCTTGCCTAGGACGCGCAGCGCCGTGTCGCCATGGATCTTCCGCAGCCGGGCCTGCGCTTCCCGTCGCAAGTCGGTCGGTAGTTGCGCACCGCGCGCCAGCGTCTCCCTGGCGATGTCCTCGATCGGGTGACGGTGGGAGGGCCTCTCATCGCGGTCGTGGGTGCTGGATGTGCTGGGTGAGCAGCTACCGTGCTGGATCGGTGCTGGATGCGGCCCTCTCGAAGCCTGTTTCCGCAGGTCGGAGCTCTGCGTTGAACGTTCCGCTTCAACGTGTGATCGATTGGCTACCGTGCGCTAGGTAACGCGTCAAGCGTGCAGGTCAGAAGGGGCTGAGCTCTCGGCGAGCTCGGCCCCTTCTGCGTTCCCGTGCTGACTTGGTGCTGATTTCTCGTTGCTCCGCGGCGGAGTGAGTTTGTCGAGATCGAGACTGATCGCGAAAGGCACCGGGCGCTTCAGGGTGCCTCGGAAGATGCCGGCGGGCGCGTAGACGCTACTCGGCTCGTCGAGTTCATCGACGTGGACGACGGGGGTGCCGCCTGCGTCCTCGATGCACCAGTAGTGCGGGATGCCGGCCTCCGCGTACTTGCGCAGCTTGACCGTGCGGTCCCGGTGCGCGGACTCGGGTGAGACGACCTCGATGACGAGTCGCACCTCGTCCGGCGCGAACCAGGTGCGGTCTCCGTCATAGTTGGCCGTCGTCAACAGTAGATCCGGCTCGGGTCGATTTCGCCCGTCGAGCTTTATGGTCATCTCCCGACCGACCCTGACATCGCCGGGCGCCTGCTCCATGAGAGCGACGGTGAGCATGGTGACGAGGTGGCCGTGCCACCGATTCGACGAGGCGCGGGCCGCGAGATCGCCAACGGGCGACTGCCCTTCCTATCGTCCTAGAGCCCCGGTACAGGAACTATCGCAGCGTCCTTGGTGGCGCGCGGCCTGCCCCGCATCCGGAGCGGGGAATGTGTGGCCATCCCGTCGCCGCGTGGGCGGCAGCAGTGTCGAAGGGCGGGCGGAAGGGGCCGGGCTCTGGGGAGTCCGGCCCCTCCCGCGTTCCTCGGCTGACGTGGTGCCGACACGTCCTGGGGGGTGTGACGGCATGTCGGTCGGACACCAGAAGCTCACCCCTAACGCTTGACAGCTATTCCAGGCATCTGTAAGTCTCAACTTACAGGCTTTTCCGGGATGCCAGAGAGGGTGAGTCGTGACGAGCGAGGATCTGCTGGCCGTCCTGGGTGCCATGGGTCACGCGCTGCGCCTGCGGATACTCGCCGAACTCGCCGCGGGCCGCAGGTATGTGAGTGAGCTGGCTCGCGGGCTCGGCATCTCCCGGCCCCTGCTGTACATGCACCTGGAACGGCTGGAGAAGGCAGGCCTCGTCGTGGGCAGCCTGGAGCTCTCCGACAGCGGCAAGGCGCTCAAGTACTTCGAACTGGCGCCGTTCGAGCTGCACTTGAACATCGGGGTGATACGCGCGGCCGTCGCGGCGGAGGCGGGTGGGTCGGGCGGCGTGCGGGAGGACCACACATGATCGCCACCGCCCCGGCCCTTTGCCGTCACCCCGGGGGGCCGCTCGGCCCCGCCGAGATCGCCAAGACCGCCGACACCGCTGGCGCAGCCGACACCGCTGGCCCCGCCGAGATCGCCAAGACCGCCGACACCGCTGGCGCAGCCGACACCGCTGGCTCCGCCGAGACCGCCAAGACCGCCGACACCGCTGGCGCAGCCGACACCGCTGGCTCCGCCGAGATCGCCAAGACCGCTGGCGCCGCGAACGTTCAACCCGCCTACAGCGACCACGCTGTGGTTTGCGACTTGTTACAACTCCCGTCCGTACGGCGTGAGTTGCTCTACAGACAACACATCCGCCGGCCCGCTCACGGGCCCACCGTCTGCGAAGGACGCCGCTCATGAACGGGACCCCGAGTCCGCACAGCCAGGAAGTCGTACGGCTTGACTCCGTGCGCAAGATCTACGGTGGGTCCAGGCACCACCAAGTAGCCGCGCTCGACGGCGTCAGCATCGGTCTGCACCGGGGCACCTTCACCGCGGTGATGGGCCCCTCGGGTTCGGGCAAGTCCACGTTCCTGCACTGCGCGGCCGGGCTCGACCGGCCGACGTCGGGGTCGGTGCACCTGGACGGTGTGGATCTGTCGCCGCTGAAGGAGCGCGAGCTGACCAAGTTGCGCCGCGAGCGGATCGGCTTCGTCTTCCAGGCGTTCAACCTGCTGCCCGCCCTCAGCGTGCTCGACAACGTCACGCTGCCCCTTCGGCTCGCCGGCCACCGGCCCAAGAAGGCCGCGGTGAACGAGGTCATCGAGCGCGTCGGCCTCGCGGACAAGCGGAACAGCCGGCCGGGCGAGCTCTCCGGCGGCCAGCAGCAGCGCGTCGCCATCGCCCGCGCCCTGATCACCAAGCCCGCCGTCGTCTTCGGTGACGAACCGACCGGCGCTCTCGACACCTATACCGCGCGCGAGGTGTTGCTACTGCTGCGCGAGGCCGTCCAGTGGGGCGGCCAGACCATCGTCATGGTCACCCACGACCCGGTCGCCGCCTCGCACGCGGACCGTGTGCTGTTCCTGGCCGACGGACGGATCGTCAGCTCCCTCGAGCGGCCCACCGCCGAACTGGTCGCCGAACGAATGACCCACCTCGGCGCCTGGGGCACCGAGAGCCCCGCGCCCGCGGCACAGTCCGGAGGGTGGGCCCACCGATGATCAAGATCGCGCTGCGCACCCTGCGCTTCCACAAGGGCGGTTTCATCGCCTCGTTCATCGCGCTGTTCTTCGGCGCGGCCATCGTGATCGGCTGTGGCGGCCTCTTCGAGACCGGCCTGCACAACGCCGCGCCGCCGCAGCGGCTTGCCGCCGCCCCGATCGTGGTGACCGGCGACCAGAAGTACCCCGGCACCCGGCGCGACATGTTCCCCGAGCGCCTCCACCTGGACGACGCGCTCCTCGACCAGATCAAGGCCGTGCCCGGCGTCGACGCCGCCCTGCCCGACCTCTCCTTCCCCGCCGCGCTCACCGGCGACGGCGCCAAGCAGCCCGGCCCCCAAGTCACCGGCCACGGCTGGTCGTCGGCCCGTCTCGCCCCCGAGCGGCTCAGCGCCGGCGCCCCGCCGTCCGGCACGGGCCGCGTCGTCCTGGACGCCCGCCTGGCTTCCCGGACCGGGCTCGCCCCCGGCCAGAGCGTGACGCTCCTCGTCCACGGCACGGCGCACAGGTACGTGATCTCCGGCCTGGCCGGCGGAAACGGTGACCCGAACACCGTGTTCCTCTCCGACGAGGAGGCCGGGCAGGTCGCCGGGCGTCCCGGCAAGGCCGACTCGATCGGAGTGCTCACCGCGCCCGGCGCCGACACCGGCCGGGTCGCGTCGCAGGTGACGAAAGCCGTCGCCGGCTCCGGTACCCGCCTCCAGGTCCTCACCGGCGACGAGCGCGGCTGGGCCGAGAACCCCGATGTCGTCGCCAAGGGCAGCAAACTCGTCACGCTGGCCTCGGTGTTCGGCGGGCTCTCCGCGGCCGTCACCATCTTCGTCGTCTCCAGTACCCTCGGCCTCTCCATCCAGCAGCGCCAGCGCGAGATGGCCCTGCTGCGGGCGATCGGCACCACCCCCGGGCAGCTGCGCCGGCTGATCCTCGGCGAGACACTGTTCATCTCCGTCATCGCCACCGCGCTCGCCTGCTACCCCGGCCCGCGCATCGGCAGGTTCCTGCTCGGCGCCTTCTCCGACGCCGGGGTGGTACCGGACACCATCGTCTTCCGGGCCGGCATCGTGCCCGTGTTCATCGGTGTCGGGGCCGCGCTGCTCACCGCGGTGGCCTCCGCCTTCATCGCCGCGCGCGCCGCGTCGCGCACCCGGCCCACGGAGGCGCTGGCCGAGGCGAACCTGCAACGGCGCTGGTTCAGCGGCACTCGCCTGGTCTTCGCCCTGCTCTTCCTCGGCGGGGGACTGGCGCTCGCGCTCGTCACCGCGAACATGGACGGCCCGTCGGCGGGCAGCACGGCGACCCCGGCCGCGATGCTGTGGACCGCCGGATTCGGACTGCTCGGCCCTGCCCTGGCCAAGGCGATCACCGCGATGCTCCGGGGCCCGATCCGGTCCGTGTCCGGTCTGGCCGGCCGGCTGGCGACGCTCAACGCCAAGGCCCGTACCGGCCGGATGGCGGGCGCCGTGATGCCGGTCATGCTCGCCTCCGGTCTCGCCATCGCCCTCATCTACCTGCAGACGACCCAGTCGAGTGGCTCGCGCAAGGCCTTCGACGACGCCCTGCGGGCCGACCTGGTCGTCACCTCCGTCGCCGGCGGCCTGCCGCTCGACGCCGTCGACACGATTCGTCACCAGCCCGGCGTCGAGGCCGCCTCCGGGCAAGTCGCCAGTCTCGGCTACGTAGAGCCGCCGAACACCCGCGCCGACGGCACCACCGGCGACGACAGCGCCGACCCCACCAAGGTCCCGCTCCTCGGCGTCACCTCCGAAGGCCTCTCCCGCACCACCGCATGGAAGGCATCGGCGGGCAGCCTCGACGATCTGCGCGGCGACACCGTCGCCCTGCCCGCGGCGTTCGCGTCCGACGCAGGGAAGCACATCGGAGACGCGGTGCCGATGCGGCTCGGCGACGGCAGCCGGATCCAGTTGAAGCTGGTCGCCACCGTCGAAGGGGCGCGGGGGTACGAGACCGCGCTGCTGCCCGCCTCGCTCCTGCTCCAGCACACCGACACCGGGCTGCTCCCGCAGATCATGGTCAGCAGTGCGCCCGGCACGGACCGGACCCAGCTGACCCGGACGCTGTCCGCCCTCTCCGCCGGCGTGCCCGGGCTGCGGGTGGCCGACCGGGCATCGGTCAGCGCCGTCCACGCGGAATCGGACCAGACCCAGACCTGGATGTCGTACCTGCTGCTCGGCATGGTCGTCGGATACGCGACGATCGCCCTGGTCAACACCCAGGTGCTGGCCACCAACGAGCGGCGGCGGGAGTTCATGCTGCAGCGGCTGATCGGCGCGACCCGCCGGCAGGTGCTCCAGATGATGACCGTGGAGGCGGCCCTGGTCTCGGTGGCCGGCATCCTGCTCGGCGTCCTGGTCGCGGGGCTGACCCTGGTGCCGCTGAGCGAGGCGGTGCTCGGCTCGCCGGTGCCGGACGGCTCGCCGTGGATCTTCATCGGCGTGGTCGGCGCCGCCTGTGCGCTCACCCTGGGCACGACCCTGCTCGCCGCGATGATGGTGCTGCGCAACCGGCCCGGCGACGCGGTGGGCCTCCGCGAGTGACCCGGCCCGGCGCATGTCGGCCCGGTGCGCACCGGGCCGGCGTGGGGTGGCACCCCGCCCGGGCCACCCCGCCGAACGGCCGCGGGGCCCGGCGCACCATCCGGTGCGGCCGGGCCCCGCAGGGGGTTCACCCCCAGGAACCTGTCCGGGAGGCGAAACCTCCGGGACAAGGGAAAGGGAACCTGTCAGTCCGACTCGTCCGCGAGGCGCCGAGTGGCCGCGACATCGCACTTGCCGTTGGCGTTGAACACGATCTCCCCGACGACCCGTACGGACTGCGGCACCAGGGCCGAAGGGAGCGCCGCGGCAAGGGACTTGAGCACCTCGTCGGCGAGGTCCTCCTGGTCGGCCCGGTCGGCCCCCCGGTGGCCCGGCCGTACGAACAGTTCCAGGCTGTCCACCGGGCCCCGGCTGATGTCGAAGGCCGCGTCGGCCACGCCCGGCACCGCGAGGACGTGGTGGCGCAGTTCGCCGAGCTCGACCCGGTGCCCGTTGACCTTCAACTGGTCGTCCCTGCGCCCGAGATAGAGCAGCGCCCCTTCGGGCAGCAGCTCGACGACGTCTCCGGTGCGGTAGGCCCGGCCGGGAGCGCCGCCGAGTTCGCGCTCGTCGATGAACTTCTCGCCGAAGCCCTCCTCGCCGATGTACCCGGCGGCGACCGCGCGGCCGGCGATCACCAGCTCACCGGGGTGCCCCGGCGCCACCGGCCGCAACTGCTCGTCGACCACGTAGGCCCGGGTGTTCCAGGCGGGTACGCCGATGGGCACCGTCGGGGTCGACGGGACACGCGTGTTGTCGAACGGGTAGGCGCAGCAGCCGATCGTGGTCTCGGTCGGACCGTAGTGGTTGACGAGACGCACCCCGTCGATGCGCGGCCCGAGCGCGGAGATCAGCGCCGGGTCGAGCCCCTCGCCGCCGAACATCAGCAGCCCGGTCGCCCGGTTATAGCGGGGCGCTGTCTCCAGGACGTCGAAGAAACGGGCGTGCGACGGGGTCAGCTTGATGAAGGTGTACAGCTCGTGGCGGGCGTCGAAGAGCGTCGCCTGGTCCCACGGGCCGGCGACGGTCACCACCCGCCGCCCCTGGGAGAGCGGCACCCACAGCGAGGTCATCGCCAGGTCGAAACCCAGGCTGGCGAAGAGCGGGCTGCCGATGCCGTCGGTGCCGACGATCGACCCGCACCACGACACGTAGTTGGCCAGGGACGCGTGCGCGACCATGACGCCCTTGGGCGTCCCGGTCGACCCGGAGGTGAAGACGGCGTACGCGATGTCCTCACCCCGCGGCAGCGGCCGTTCCGGCGGCAGCGGAAGGTCGGACAGGGCGCTCACGTCGACGGCCGGAAGGCCGGGCGGGAGCAGCCCGGCGGCGCCGTCGTGGAGCAGGGCGGCCGGCTGGGAGCCGGCGATGACGGCGCCGGTGCGCTCGCCCGGGTGCGTCGGGTCGATCGGCACATAGGCGGCGCCGAGCGCCATCACGCCGAGGGCGGCCGCCGTCACGCCTGCCGTCCGGTCGGCCCACAGGGCGACCCGGTCGCCGGGTCCGACACCGGCCTCGTCGAGCGCGGCGGCCACGACGAGCGCGCGGTGCCACAACTGGCCGTACGTCGTCAGGGACGTGCCGGACTGTACGGCCACGGCGTCCGGCCGCAGCATCGCATGGCGGCGCACCATGCGCACCACCGAGTCGTCTTCTACGGTGCGCACCAGGCCGGCCAGTGAGCTCGGGTGTTGCCGGGACGAGGACATCGCTGCTCCTTCTGCTCGCTGAGCGGCGGACGTCACATCCGTACCGGCGGTCGCGGACCGGGGGCGGGGGACGGGCCGCTCGGGGGGGTCGGGGGGGGTCGCGCGGCGTACGCGGCGGCCCTCGACGGCTATGTGTCCGGCACCCCGCAGGGGATGGCCGCCTGGATCACCCACTGCGGCAAG